>WFTX01000235.1 GCA_015485235.1 Nitrospirota bacterium
ATTTTCAGTGCCTCTGTCAGGACAAGACTCTGTCCTGAAAAGATTACAGGTGAGAGATGGCTTGAGATACACAGGACGGCCCATAGCCTCGGACTCCCGACTAATGCGACCATGCTTTACGGCCACCTGGAGAGCATTGAAGAGAGGGTTGAGCATCTGGAGAGACTGAGGTGGCTTCAGGATGAGACAGGGGGGTTTCAGGCATTCATACCTCTTTCATACCATCCAGACAATACCGAGATAGGCGGTGGGACTGCCTCGGGTCTTGATGACCTGAGGACCATTGCCGTGAGCAGGATATTCCTTGACAACTTCCCCCATATAAAGGCCTACTGGATAATGCTCGGAGAGAAGCTCTCTCAGGTAGCTTTACTCTTTGGTGCCGATGACCTTGAAGGAACAGTGATTGAAGAGAAGATTACACATTCAGCAGGGGCAAAGACATCTGAGGGGCTTAGTATCAGCCAGATCGTGAACTTGATAGCCCGGGCCGGCCGGATTCCCGTGGAGAGGGATGCCCTCTATAACGAGGTCTGCAGATACGAGGTAGATGGTGATGGGTAGGCTAAAAAAGGAGGAGGCACTCTTCATGTACCGTCAGGGAGACCTCCTTCAACTGGGTGAGAGGGCGGACCGCATCAGACAGGAGCGACACCCTGACGGGATCGTAACTTTTGTGGTGGACAGGAACATAAACTACACCAATGTCTGTATCAACAGATGCAGGTTTTGCGCCTTCTACCGGAACCCGGGTGATCCGGAATCCTATATCCTGTCAAAGGAGGAACTCTTCAGTAAGATTGATGAAACCATAGAGAAGGGCGGGACACAGATACTGATTCAGGGAGGGCTTCATCCGGAACTTGATCTGGAGTACTATCTCAGGATGTTGAGGGAGATAAAGGAGAGATATGATATAAACGTCCATGGCTTTTCACCGCCCGAGATCTGGTATATTGCAGAGAAGTCCGGAAACGGGCTTTCCGAGACGATAAGGCTCCTGAGAGAGGCAGGCCTTGACTCGATACCGGGGGGAGGGGCCGAGATCCTTTCAGACAGGGTGAGGGAGAAGATAAGCCCGCGCAAGATTGATTCCGGTAAATGGTTGGAGGTGATGGAGGAGGCCCACAGGGCAGGTATGAAGACCACGGCCACCATGATGTTCGGGACTGTTGAGAGTGCAGAGGATATAATCGAGCACCTTCATACCATCAGAGAGCTACAGGACCGGACAGGGGGGTTTACAGCCTTTATTCCATGGACGTTCCAGCCTGAAAATACCCCTTTGATGCGGGATGGTGATGAGGGATTCAGAGGACCTGCCACAGCGGTTGACTATCTGAGGGTCCTGGCACTGTCAAGGATTTATCTTGACAATGTTCCTAATATCCAGGCATCGTGGGTGACCCAGGGACTGAAGGTCGCCCAGGTTGCATTGAGGTTCGGGGCAAACGACTTCGGCTCCACCATGCTTGAGGAGAATGTTGTGAAGGCTGCGGGGGTATCCTACAGGGTCTCAAAAGAGGATATAATAAATGCTATAGGCTTGGCAGGGTTCAGGCCAGCCCAGAGGGATACGTATTACAATATCCTGCGTTTCTTCTGAGTTCGTCTGTCCAAAATATTTTAACGAAGAGGCGGCAAGGCTGCGAAAACACAATGCAACCGACGGGATTCAAGGGACAGGAACCTGAATCAGCAGGTTTTAATGAAGACTGTCTGATCAGGGTTGTCAGATACACGAATCCTTCTTTTTCAAAGGTGTCGAGCATTGATGTTTTCTCCGCCTACCACCTCTCCTTCGTCCGTGAAATTTCTTGGACAGCAGTATAATATAATTAAACTGACTTGAATTATGGAGGTAGTTATGACGGAAAACGAGCTTTATGATGTGGTGATTATCGGCGGCGGCCCGGCGGGGCTTACTGCCGGTCAGTATGCAGCAAGAGCGAATCTCAAGACAGTGATCCTTGACAAGTCCCCCACTGCCGGGGCTCTCGCCTTTACAGAGTTGATCGAGAATTACCCCGGCCTTTCCGAACCGGTCAGCGGCAAGGAACTCCTTGAGATCTTCAGGCGGCAGGCTATTGAGTTCGGGGCTGAATACCTGGAGGTACAGGTGATAGGGGTGAACCTCCAGCCCGAGATCAAGGAAGTTTTCACAATGGACAGGACCTTCAAGTCACGGAGCCTTATAATCGCAACCGGGGCGATGGGAAGGAAACCCACCATAAAGGGAGAGAAGGAGTTCCTGGGCAGGGGCGTGAGTTACTGTGCGATCTGTGATGCTGCCTTCTTCAGGGGGAAGACAGTATCTGTGATAGGAGATTCAGAGGAGGCTGTTAAGGAGGCTGAACTCCTCACAAGGTATGCCGGAAAGGTATATCTCGTCTCCCCTTCCAAGTCACTCAAATGTGATGTCCTTCCTCATCTGAAAGAAAAGGACAATTTTGAACTTCTCCCTGGATTCGTAGTCCAGTCTATCGAGGGAAACGAAGTTGTAGAGAGCATAAGACTGAAGGATCTGGAGTCCGGTGATGAAGGTGAACTGCCTGTAGACGGTGTCTTTGTCTATCTCCACGGCAGCAAACCTGTAGTGGATTTTCTTAACTTTGCAGTGGACCTCAGTGACGAGGAATGCATAATCACGAACAAGATGATGGAGACAAACATCCCCGGTGTCTTTGCAGCCGGCGATGTGACCTGTACAGAGGTGAGGCAGGTGGTGATCGCTGCCGCCAACGGCTGTATAGCGGCCCTCTCGGCTGACAAGTACGTTCATCACCGGAAAAGGAGAAAGTACGACTGGGCCAAGAAGAAATAACTCCTCTTCCCCGGAGAAAGGGCTGGAATGGCATCTTTGATCAGGGTTTTGCCTTTCATCATGCTTTTGTTTTTCGTTTCCGGGGAGGCTACTGCATTTCCCAGGCATCTCCCGGCAGCGCCTCCTGACCTGGACCTGATTGACGCTGAGACATCCCTGGAAAGACTCATCGTAGCCCCACCCGGCCTTGTGGATGACTATATGTCATTTCTGAGAATCCTTGTCATCTGCAGGGAAGAACAGGGCAAGGACTGCCTTGATGCAATAGAGTGGTTCCTTGCATATTATGATGATTCTCCAGTGAGGGATGACCTCCTGCTCTATAAACTTTATATCCTTGCCCGGATGATAGAAAAGAACAACTACGATCTTACCGGGTCGAGGGAAGGGCTTCTCTCTTCCTTCTTCTCATCCTATCGTGAGTATGCCTCCCGTTACCCCGAGGACAGGAGGGCAAAGCTCCTCCATGGCGAGGTGCTCGAGAGTACCGGCAGAAAAAGACAGGCCCTCAGAGTATACAGGAGGCTACTGCTGAGTGGTGACAGGTACTATTTTCTGCTCAGACAGCACCTTCCTGAAATACCTCTCAAGGTAACCGAGATAATCAGTCTTGCCGGGGATCTTGCCAGGGAAAGGTATTTCGAAGAAGCGGAAACCCTCCTTCTGAACCTGCTTGAGAAAAAACCCGCTACCAGGATGAGGGAGATATACAGGGGGCTTGGGGAGATATACTTCAGAAAGAAGCTCTACCTCAAGGCAGCGAGATATCTGTTCAGGGGGAATGACCGGTACAGGACTGCTGTTTCCTTTTTCAGGGCTGCCCATTATGAAGAGTTCGAGAAGACGCTTGCCTCCTTTGGCAGGGTCAAGTCCGAGGATACCTGCAGGTTACACCTCTTGAGGGGGCTTAAAAGGCGCCGGGCTGGGGATTTCGAGGGAGCCCTCAGGATCTTCAGGCATCTTTACAGGTCAGGTTATCCTTGCAGGGAAGATGCGCTCTGGCATATTGCATGGGCCGAGTATCTTTCAGGGAACTATCTGAGCGCCTCGTCCAATTTTCTGAACCTCTCCCGTATGTACAACAATCCCAGATACTATTACTGGTATGAGAGGACACGGGAGAAGATGGGACAAAGGCCCGTCTACACACGTCTCCTGAAAGATGAGCATCCTGCTTCCTTCTATTCCGTAATGGTGATTTTGCGAAATGGCGACGGGAAGATGGAGATTCCTGGTGACTGGGTTGCCTTTTCCATGGAGGGAGACCGGATCCGGCTGGTAAAGAAGGATCCAGCCTTACAGAGGGTTCTTGAAAGGGCGGATCTGCTTTCCCGGAGCGGGCTCTATCCCTTTGGCCTGAGGGAACTCCTCGGAGTTGAGCCTGAAGACGGGGAACTGAGGGTTTCCCTTTGCTTTGGCCTTCTCTCAATAGGAGCCTATGATGAGGCTATAAGATGCGCGAGAGACCTGCCTGAGCAGAGGAGGGCAGAGGGGCTGCTCTATCCACTTGGATACAGAGAGGTCGTGCTTGAAGAGGCGGGCAGATACGGTGTTGACCCGGCACTCATACTTGCCGTGATCAGGGAGGAAAGCAGGTTCATGAAAGATGCCTTTTCCGGAGCCGGAGCGGTGGGACTGATGCAACTGATGCCGAAAACGGCAAAGAGGATAGCCCGGGAATCAGGTCTTTCTCTACGTCTGACAGGGAGGGAGGACCTAACAGTCCCGGAGAGCAATATCCTCCTCGGCACTCATTACCTCAGGCTGCTCCTTGATGAATTCGGCTCGATCCCTCCTGCCGTAGCTGCATACAATGCCGGGGAAAAGAGGGTCAGGGCCTGGCTTGATGCTTTTAACTATGAAGGGACAGACGAGTTCATTGAAGACATCCCCTTCAGGGAGACGAAATACTATGTTATGAGGGTTATGAGGAGTTATCTGATTTACAGGGAGTTGATGGGCATCAGATCCAGACCACCTTTCTGAAGTCCTGAAGCCCTTCGACGATGTGATTCGTCGTCCCCCTGTAACCCACCTTCAGCTCTGACTCAAGGCCGTAATGCTTCAGACAGGTTCCACAGGAAAATATCTCTACCCCCATGTGCTCAAGCTCCCTTATTATGGGTATGGTCTCTTCATTCAGGGTGGTGAGCCGGACACCGGCATTCAGAAAAAAGATCATTTCAGGAAGTTCGCGGGTCACCTTCAGGGTCTCCAGAAAACCCTTCATGAGAATCCTGCCGATATCCTCTTCCTTGCCCAGGGTGTCTGTCCCGATGATCATGAGGAGGCCCCTCTCAGAGTCCTCGGTTTTTACACTTCCTTCAGGCTCTTCTCCGGTAGAGGGTTCACAGGTATAGCCCTTTGTGATACTCACCTTCCAGCAGCCGTCAGAACTGACAGCCTCTGAATAAAAACCGTTCTTTTCTGCAAACCGTCTCAGGTTTTTTACAGAGGCCTCGTTGTCAACAAGCACCTCAACCGTTCCTTCGCTCATTCCCTTAAGTGCGTCCTCTGCCATTACCACAGGCTTCGGGCATCCAAGCCCCCTTGCATCTATCACCATATCAGAGTCTCCTTATAGCTGTCATTGGTATATTGGTGTATTGGTTATCAGGTTGCTCAACCTTAACCTCGGCCTCGACCTTAGCCTGAAGTCTGTCGTTGGTCATTAAGCCATTGGTTTTTGCTTTTCCCTTCTTCCCGCTTTTACGCTTATACGCAGCAAACGCTATAAACGCATCAACTCGATGAACGTTATCAACGCAGAACATGTTAACGTTGAACCTGTAAGCTGTTAAATTATCAGAGATTTATCCAGGGGATGTCAAATACATATTTTCTATAGAAAAGTGAGGATATATAGGAAAAGGGGAGGGCACCGGAAGTCCTTCAGGAAAGGAACGAAAGGAACTCGGAAATACAGGTGAGGTCCTCAACAAGCAGGTCAGGACTGTGTTCTGCGAGGCTTTCCATCCCGTAAGGGCCGGTGGCGACGGCGATACATCTTGCCCCATGGACACGGGCGCATTCTATATCCCTGGGAGTGTCTCCTATCACAATGCAATCTTCAGGTCTTACATCAATACCAAGGGAATTGAATCTCCTTACGGCTATCGGGAGGAGCTGATTTCTGTCTTCATGGTCACTCCCGAAGGCACCGGTGGCAAAGTATGATTCAAGGTCAAGAGAGCGGAGCTTGATTCTGGCTCCATCTTCTATGTTTCCTGTAAGAAGTCCAAGGGGATATTTTGCATCCTTGAGCCGGCTGAGGAGAATACCCACACCTGGCTTCCGCTTCTTTGCGGAACTGACTATCTCCATCCTTAGTATCCGGATGTATGCCTCGGTAAGTTCGGAAAGGAGTCTTCCTTCACGATCAAAACCGGTCTTTTCAAGGCCTTCTTTGATAATCTGGATATCGGTCTTTCCGGCCATGGAGATACCTTCGAAGGCATCAGCCACACCAAGTACATCAACGAAGGCGGCATTAAGCGATCTGGTACCTGCCCCCCCGCTGTCAAGGAGGGTCCCGTCAATATCAAAGAGGAGCAGTGTAGTCCTCATCGTCCCTCCCTGAGTCTCGGGTCAAGGGCGTCCCTGAGTCCCTCTCCAAGGAGGTTATAGGCGAGAACGGTTATCAGGATGGCGAGCCCGGGAAAGACGGAGAGCCACCAGGCGATTTCAATGTTAGCCTGACCCTGGGTAAGGATATTACCCCAGCTGGGGTAGGGGGGTTGGACCCCGAGGCCGAGGAAACTCAGACCCGATTCAAGCAAAACGGCCGATGCTATGCCAAGAACGGCTGATACTATTACCGGGGCAAGGCTGTTGGGAAGCATATGCCGGAAGATTATCCGGAAGTCTGACGCCCCTATCGCCTTTGCCGCAAGCACATATTCCCTTGTCTTCAGGCTCAGAAACTCGGCCCTTACAAGCCTTGCAACACCCATCCAGGAGGTGAGCCCTATTATGATCATTATGTTCCAGATTCCAGGTCCTATAAAGGCGATTACCGTCAATATGAGAAAGAATCCGGGTATGGAAAGCATTATATCAACAAGCCTCATGTTGAGCCGGTCCAGGAAACCTCCGTAATATCCTGCAATCGCACCGATGACTATCCCTATAATAGTGGCAATTCCTACGGCAACAAAGCCGACGGCAAGGGAAACCCTTGCTCCATAGAGCATCCTGCTCAGGACATCCCTCCCCAGATCGTCTGTGCCGAGGAGATGTTCCCTTCCAGGTGGTTCAAGAATGTGATGCCGGTCTATGTAATCATAGTCATAGGGAGCGATTACCGGTGCGAGGATTGCAAGACTGAAGAGGATGATGACGAGTATGGAGCCTGAGAGGGCAAGCCTGTTCTTAATGAATATCTGCCACGTCGATACGATTGAGGTGGAGTTCCCTTCCATTCTACTGCCTCCTCAACCGGGGGTCTGCGATGGCATAACAGAGATCTGCAAGCATGTTCCCTGCAAGTGTGAGTATCGCCCCTATGGTCAGAAGCCCCATAATGACAGGATAGTCCCTCGTCATCACGGACATGAAGAAAAGCTGGCCCATTCCTGGAATCCCGAAGATCTTCTCAAGTATGACGCTTCCACCCAGAAGACCTGGAACCGAGAGCCCCAGGATGGTTATGATCGGGAGCAGCGCATTCCTGAGCGCATGTCTGTAGATGACCATCCGTTCAGGGAGTCCCTTGGCCCGTGCGGTGGTTATGTAGTCCTGCCTTATAACCTCAAGCATGCTGCTCCGCATATAGCGCGACAGGGCGGCAAGCCCGCCGATGGTGGTCACAAATACTATCATGAAAAGGTGTTTTGATATATCAATGACCTTTCCGGGGAAGGAGAGGGCGGAGTAATTCAATGATTTTATCCCGGAAATGGGGAGCCAGTGGAGATAAACTCCGAAGAGCATGATCATCAGAAGGGCAAGCCAGAAGGCGGGCATGGAAAAGCCCAGGAAGACCCCGACGGTTGTGGCCTTGTCAAAGAAGGAGTTCTGTCTTGTTGCTGAAGCAACTCCGATCGGGATAGCTAATAGAAAGACAAGGAGCATGCTGACCAGGTTTATTGATACAGTAACAGGAATCCTTTCCCTGATTTTCTCCCAGACAGGTCTGTGGTCCGTTGAGAAGGACTCACCGAAATCCAGCTTTATTATCCTCTTTGCCCACAGGAGGTACTGGATTATGATCGGCTTGTCAAGGCCGTAATATTTCTCAAGCCGCTCCCTCGCCTCCGGCGTGATTTTAGGGTTCAACTCTGTGAGTATGTCCGTAGGCTTCCCAGGCGCCAGGTGGATTATGAAGAAGGACAGGAGAGTTATCCCGAAGAGCGTAAGGATAAATTCCAGAAACCGTCTGCTGAGGTGAAGGATCATCCCTTCAGGAAACCTCCTCTATCCTGTAAGAATAAGTGATCTTTGCAACCCCCTCAAGGGTTGCCTTTACGGAACAGTATTTGTCCATTGAGAGTTGTACAGACCGTTTCACGGCCTCTTCGGATATCCCCTTCCCCTTTACGACATACTCTATCTCTATCTCAGTGAACTTTCTGGGATGGGAGTCGGCCTTCTTTCCTCTGACATGGATTTCAAGATCCCTCACATCCTGTTTCTTCTTTCTGAGAATTGATATGACATCCATGCCAGTACAGCCGCCCAGTCCCATCAGAACAAGCTCCGTAGGTCTTGCTGCTGTGTCCTCACCTCCTACTTCAGGGTCAGCATCCATGACAACAGAGTGCCCCGATGAGCCGTCGGCGATAAACCTCATTCCATCAACAAGCTTTACTATTGCGTCCATAAGACCTCCTGGTGTTGGTGTATTGGTTATTGGTTATTGGTTACTGGTTATTGGCTGTTGGTGAAACCATTCCCATTGCCTATTGCCTGCCGCCCATCGCCATTTTGCTTTCAGCAACACAATGCCCTTATTGCATCCTTTACCTTTCCTAAATCCACCTGAGTGTTCAGGCAGGGGCCATAGGGTCTTTCGTTCGGGATACCCAGTACCGGAAGGGGCCATGTGTCTACTATACCGCTCGAGAGGTCTCTCTCACAGGCAACAGCTACAATGGCCTCAGGCTTTACATCCTTCACGATCCTCCTTGCCAGGGTGCCTCCCGTTGCAACAAAGAGATTCAGGTTGTTCTCCTCTGCTATTGCAAGGAGGTCCTTTATCTCACACCTTCCGCACCTTTTGCAGTTGTTTATATTATGGGTGATTCTGATGTCGCACTTGTCGATCTGGAGACAGTGTGGAAGCAGGAGGAGTATCCTTGAGGTCCTGTACCCTTCGGAGAGGACGAGCCTGTTGTTCATCTCTATGATCTTTCTCTGGAGGTCCTCCTTCTTGTCCTTCTTGAAGGCGGAAAAGAGCATGAATACCGGGTAGAGGACCTTCAGTATGAAACCCCTGAGTATCTTTTTATAGCCCAAACCTCTCTCCTTCCTTCAGATCACGGCCCTGTCCCTGGAGCCAGGAACGGGTTTCCATCGGCTTTTTTCCTTCCACCTGAATCTTGATGGGTTCAATAAGACCCCTGCCTGTGCCTATCAGGAGCCTTTCATTGTTGCGGTGGACGATTACACCTGGCTCTCCCTGTCCTTCTGCTACCTCTGCTTTCAATATCTTTAATAGTTTTCCCCTGAAGTATGTGTAGGCAGAAGGCCAAGGATAAAATGCCCTTACCCGGTTAAATATTGCCACTGCCGGAAGTTGCCAGTCAAGAAGCCCGTCTGATTTTTTTATTGCAGGGGCATGGGAAGGACTGCCTGACTGGGGCTTTGGTTTGATCCGTCCCTGGCGAAGCCCCTTCAATGTGCTTAAAAGCAGTCTTGCCCCTTCCTCCGCAAGCTTCCTGGAGAGGGAGAGTGAAGTGTCCTCCCTGTCAATGGGGATCTGTACCTGTTCAAGGATATCTCCCGTATCAAGCCCTTCATCCATGAGCATGGTGGTAACTCCTGTTACGGTCTCTCCTTCCAGAAGCGCCCACTGGATGGGTGCCGCACCTCTGTATTTCGGAAGGAGCGAGGCGTGAAGGTTTACTGGACCCAACCTGGGGATCCTGAGTATTTTCGGCGGGACGATCTTGCCATAGGCCACGACCACGATGAACTCCGGATCCTTTTCTCTTACCAGTGAGAAGAACTCTCCATCCCTGATGGTTTCAGGCTGATAGACTGGGAGGCCTCTCTCCTCGGCAAAGAGTTTGACAGGAGGAGGGATGGGTTTCCTCCCCCTTCCGCCGGGTCTGTCCGGCTGTGTTACCACTCCGGATACTACCTCTCCTGCACTGAGAAGTGTCCGGAGAGAGGGGACAGCAAATTCAGGTGTACCAAAAAAGAGGATTCCCATCTGTCTATATCAGATGATCAGGCGGTCTCACGAAGACGTCTGAGATATCGCTTTCTGAAAAACTCCCTCTTTATTGGACTCATCCGGTCCACAAAGAGAGTTCCATTAATATGGTCTATCTCATGCTGAAGCGCCCGGGCAAGAAGACCCGTTGCCTCAATCTCTATGGGATTGCCTTCCCGGTCATGTCCCTTGACATAGACCTTCTCTGCCCGGGGGATCGTGGATACATAGCCCGGGACACTCAGGCACCCTTCTTCAGAAACAATCCTGCCCTCACTCTGAATTATTTCCGGGTTTATAAGGACGATCAGGGGAATATCCCCTTCCTTGCTGCTTACATCAACAACTATCAGTCTTTTTGATTCCCCTACCTGGGGTGCAGCAAGCCCGATGCCTGGAGCGGCGTACATGGTCTCCACCATACTGTCGATCAGCTCCTGGAGGTCTCCGTTTATCGACTCAACGGGAAGGGCCTTTTTCTTCAGTACCGGGTCAGGATACGTTCTTATTTTCAATAGTGACATGTTATATTATAACCTATCCGGTCTGCTGTATGCCCGGAATATGAAAGGGCAGCCCTTAAGCTACCAAGGTCAAGGTCGAGGCTGAGCAACCCAGTAACTAATACACCAATAACGAATATACCAATAACAAATAACCAATTCACCCATGTTTGATTATATCCAGCAACTCATAGGCAAGGAGGTTGAGGTCGAGGCACACGGGATTATTTACCGTGGGGAACTCATCGAGGTAGGAGAGGAGAATGTCTATCTCAAGGCAGAGTCGGGCTGGATTACCATACAAACAAGTGATGTTACTGATATAAGTTTGCATGAGCCCTGACCTTCTTTATTTCTAACTTCCAACTTCTTACTCCTCCTCAGGTGGCGATCTTTCAGGAAAGAGGATTACCAGGCTAATCCTCCTGTTGAGGAAGGATTCAGGGTGCTCTCTGTCAAGGGGATCCTTGTCTGCATATCCTATCACTCTGACTATTCTCTCCGGTGATATACCGATATCCTCAAGGAACCTCCTTGCTGCATTGGCCCTGTCTGAGGAGAGTTCCCAGTTGGAGTAATTCCTCCTTGCCGAGAATGAATAGGAGTCCGTATGACCCTCTATATAGAGTCTGTTCTGGATCTCGGCGATGTTCTTTCCTATCACCTTCAGGATCTCCTTTGCCCTTTCAGTGAGTTCGGCGCTGCCACTTTTGAACATGGAGATGCCGTTTTTGTCAACGATATCTATCTTGACCCCTTCCTTTACTACCCTTATCAGGATCTGGGTCTTTACATCTCCAAGCAGGGTTTCAACGGCACTCCTTACCGCCTCCTGGAATGTCTGGGGAGAGAGGCTTTCCTGGTACTGGTTGGCATTAAATGTTTTTTCAGGAGACTCGCCTGGTTCATTAAAGATGGTTGTTCCCCTTCCGGGCATTGAGCCGCCTCCTTCCTGGAAAAGGCTGAAGTACCTGAAATAAGCAGAAACCCTTGCTCTTTTCTCCGGAGCTACCATTGTGATCAGCCAGAGAAGAAGAAAGAATGCCATCATGGCTGTAACGAAGTCTGCATAGGCGACCTTCCAGCTTCCCCCGTGGTGTCCACCGCCGGAGACCTTTTTTACTTTTTTTATTATGATCTTGGAGTCCTTCATTTCTTCCTGATAGTCTCCTCAAGCTCGTTGAAAGTGGGTCTTTCTGAAGAAGGGATTGCCCTTCTCCCGAATTCGACCGCCATCTGGGGGGCGGCACCTCCCACGAACGAGACTATGGCAGTCTTGATGACCTGGAGGACGACTGAATCGGAAGTTGCCTTCTGTTCGAGGTTTGCAGCAATGGGACCGACAAAGCCGTAGCACATCAGAACGCCGAGGAAAGTCCCTACCAGGGCTGCTCCAATGCTATG
>WFTX01000236.1 GCA_015485235.1 Nitrospirota bacterium
ATTGAGAAGTGACAGGATCAAAAAGGGGCTGGAGCGTGTTCCGCACAGGGCATTGCTTTACGCTACCGGGATTCCCCGGTCTGAGATGGAAAAGCCCTTCATAGGAGTGGCAACGAGTTTTACTGATATCATTCCAGGTCATACCGGGATGAGGGACCTTGAGCGGTTCATAGAAAAGGGAGTACATGCCGGAGGAGGGTATCCTTTCTTTTTTGGAGTGCCCGGCATTTGTGACGGGATTGCCATGGGACATAGCGGGATGCACTACTCTCTTCCATCAAGGGAACTCATCGCCGACATTGTAGAGTCTATAGCCGAGGCCCACCAGTTTGACGGTCTCGTGCTTCTCACAAACTGCGACAAAATCACCCCCGGTATGCTGATGGCTGCAGGCAGGGTCAACATACCGACCATTATAGTGACGGCCGGTCCGATGCATTCAGGACATCTGAAAGGAAGAAGACTCTCGCTGGTCAATGACACCTTTGAAGCCATAGGCAAATACAAGAAGGGTGCGATAGGGGAGAATGAGCTGGAGGCACTGGAGATGTGTGCCTGTCCGGGCCCCGGTTCCTGCCAGGGCATGTACACAGCAAATACGATGGCCTGTGTTACCGAGGCACTGGGGATGAGTCTAACCTACTGTGCAACTGCCCTTGCCATTGATGCTGAAAAGAGGAGGATCGCCTTTGAGAGCGGCAGAAGGGTTGTTGAACTTGTCAGAAAGGGGATTACTCCCAGGAAGATCATGACGAGGAAGGCCTTTGAGAATGCAATCAGGGTGGATATGGCACTTGGAGGTTCCACTAATACGGTACTCCATATCCCTGCGATCGCCAACGATGCGGGTGTAAGGCTTCCCCTTGAGGTCTTTGACGAGTTGAGCAAGACTACCCCTCATATTGCCGATATGCTTCCTGGCGGAACTCATTATCTTGAGGACCTCCATCACGCTGGAGGCATTCCTGCAGTCCTGAAGAGGTTGAGGGACCGGATACATAACACATCAACGGTTACGGGGAAGAGGATTCACAAAATAGCCGATTCTGCCTATATCTCTGATCCCGAGGTGATCAGGCCCATCGAGAAGGCCCATCACAAGGAGGGGGGGATCGCGATACTCAGGGGCAATCTTGCCCCTGATGGCGCCGTTGTAAAACAGTCTGCTGTCGCCAGAAAGATGATGAAGTTCGAGGGTACGGCCAAGGTCTTTGACTCTGAAGAGGAAGGGATGAAGGCGATCCTTGACGGAAAGGTAGGTCCCGGTGATGTTGTTGTAATAAGGTATGAAGGACCAAAGGGAGGCCCGGGGATGAGGGAGATGCTTGCGCCCACTGCCACGATTGCAGGCATGGGACTTAGCGACTCCGTTGCCCTGATTACCGACGGAAGGTTCTCCGGAGGGACGCGGGGGCCCTGTATCGGACATATCTCGCCTGAGGCGATGGAGGGCGGTCCGATGGCGATAGTCCAGGACGGAGACAGGATAAGGATAGACATTCCCGGAAGGAGGCTCGATATCCTCCTCAGTGATGACGAGATATCCAACCGTCTGAAAAAATGGAAAAAGCCGGCTCCAAAGATAAAGAAGGGATACCTCTCCCGTTACTCCAGAATGGTGAGCTCAGCTTCATCCGGGGCGGTAATGAGATAGGTCAGGATAAGGCTGAGAATACAGCGTGTAGTGTATAGCGGGCAGGGAAGGGCAAAAGGCGAGAAAGGTTGAACGCGAGAAACGCAACAGACCCAATGAACTCAATGACCAAGAGCCTTTGCCCAATAACCAATATACCAATATACCAATATACCAATGACTAATGGTGTCTTACCGGAAACCTCCGTGAGTGTACATCCCTGGCCTCAGGGAAGAATTTATGTAACTGTAAGATAAATTATATTGACATATTGGTTGTTTTGTGATATCTTGTAGTTAGTCTGTTGAGTGACGAGGCTGCAGGTTTTTCATACAGGGCTTTATCCGCGCCGGTAATGGGGAGTTTGGGCGTTTAAGACGCAGTTTCAATTGTTAACCCTAAATACTCAGAAAAGGAGGACATATGGGCAAGCTGTTGAGGATTGATATGGGAGCAGAGGGGGGTCCGAGGGTAACTGAGGAGCCTCTTGGAGAGTATGAAGGATTAGGTGGAAGGGGGCTGACGTCGGCGATAATCTCGAAGGAGGTACCGCCTGACTGTCATCCTTTAGGGGGAGAGAACAAGTTTGTAATAGCGCCGGGGATACTGAGCGGGACGTTGGCGGCGATGTCGGGGAGGATATCGGTAGGGTGCAAGAGTCCGCTGACGGGAGGAATCAAGGAGGCCAATGCAGGGGGGCAGCCGGCGCAGGTACTGGCGAGGCTTGGATATGCAGGGATAGTACTGGAGGGCAAGCCGAAGGGAGATGAGCTGTACAAGATAGTGATAAACAAGGATGGAGTGGAGGTAATACCTGACAGCAGTCTGAAGATGCTACCGAACTATGATCTGATAGAGAAGATGAAGGGAGAGTATGGGGATAAGATATCGTGCATCTCGATAGGGCCTGCGGGGGAGATGAAGCTTTGTGCAGCGTCGGTGGCATGTACGGACATGGAGTTAAGGCCGACGAGGCATGCAGGCAGGGGAGGTGTAGGAGCTGTAATGGGGTCGAAGGGAGTAAAGGTAATAGTGCTTGATGACACTGGGATGCCGATGAGGGAGCCCAGGGATGCAGAGAAGTTCAAGGAGGCGAACAAGGTATTTGTAAAGGGGCTTCAGCAGCATGCGGTAACGGGTCAGGCACTGCCTGCATATGGGACGAATGTACTGACTAACATAATCAATGAGGTAGGAGGTTATCCAACGTATAATTTCAAGGAGGGGCAGTTTGAGGGAGCGTCGAAGATAAGCGGAGAGACGGAGGCAGAGCTTGAGAAGGAGCGTGGAGGAGAGCCGACGCATGGATGTCATCGCGGGTGTGTAATCAGGTGTTCAGGGATATATCATGACAAGGACGGGCATTATCTGACGAAGCAGCCTGAGTATGAGACGGTATGGGCGCATGGGGGCAACTGTGGTATAGATGACATGGATGCGATAGCGAAGCTGGATTTTCTTGATGACAACTATGGGCTGGACACGATAGAGATGGGGGCGACGATAGCGGTAGCGATGGAGGCAGGTTTACTGGAGTTTGGAGATGCCGAGGGAGCGATAAGGCTGATAGAGGAAGTAGGGAAGGGGACGTATCTTGGGAGGATACTGGGTAATGGAGCGGAGTTTACGGGACGGGCCTTTGGAGTGGAGAGGATACCTGTGGTAAAGGGGCAGGCGTTACCGGCCTATGATCCGAGGGCGGTGCATGGTATAGGGGTAACGTATGCAACGAGCCCGATGGGAGCAGATCACACGGCCGGGTATGCAGTGGCGCAGAATGTGCTGAAGGTAGGAGGGGATGTAGATCCGTTGAAGCCAGAGGGTCAGGTAGAGCTGTCGAGGAATCTTCAGATAGCGACGGCGGCGATAGA
This sequence comes from Nitrospirota bacterium, assembly GCA_015485235.1. Classification (GTDB taxonomy): domain Bacteria; phylum Nitrospirota; class Thermodesulfovibrionia; order Thermodesulfovibrionales; family JdFR-85; genus WFTX01. Next base: position 3,506 of record WFTX01000236.1, read on the forward strand.
CTCGACGGGGATGTGTCTGTTCATAGCCTTTGCGATACTGGATCAGCCTGAGACGTTTCAGGCATTGATAGACATGCTGAGTGCCTTTAGTGGGACGGAGATGACGGCGGATGATGTAACGGCGTTAGGGAAGAAGATACTTGATATGGAGAGGGATTTCAACAGGAGGGCAGGCTTTACGTCCAAGGATGACAGGCTGCCGAGGTATTTCAGGACAGAGCCTCTTCCGCCTCATAACATCACTTTCCAGGTCAAGGATGAAGACCTCGATCAGGTCTTTAACTGGTGACTTCAATACAAAAACCAGTGAGAGGAAGAGAGGGGCATTGTCCCCTCTCTTTTTTTGAATGCCAGTGACAGAAAAGTCAAAATATCGGTCCGGAAGCAGGCTTGTCATTGAGACAGAAGCCGGGCATATACCACTCTTTTCACGACTTCTTCAGCATGGTTTCCCTGTAGTAACCACTGAGGGGATCACAATCACGGAACTGCTCTGCCGGCAGATAGGGATAAGCCATGAGTATCTGGATGAACGGATACAGTCCATACTCCTTGATGGAAGCCCTGTAGACAACCCTGATACTGCTACCCTCAGGGATGGCTCTGTCCTGGCCCTTTCAGCCAGCATGCCGGGGCTTGTCGGGGCAACCCTGAGAAGGGAGAGCCTTCTTGCGTCTTTTCGTGGTGCCATTACTCACATGGAGGATGAGAGGAGAGCGAAGGGAGGGGAAGCAGTAGTCATTCTAAAGCTGTTCAATCTGGTGATGAGAGAGGTTGGTCCCTACCTGTTAAATCAGGGGATACTCACGGACGTGGGGGACTTGACAGAACTTCTGAAGGGACTGTCATATTCATTCTGGGCAGGATGTGATGGGATATATCTTAACGGAAAAAGTATTGATCCCGATGCACTTTTAAAAGGGCTCGAGTCTGAAGATGAAAGATGGATACTTCTTCAGGTTATGGCGGTGGGTGCTCAGGGCTGATTCCATTCATCGTCCTCCTGCGATTGGTGGGAACAGGGCCAGTACATCACCGTCTTTCAATACGTAATCAAGGCCAACATGCACTCCGTTTACAATCCTGAGAAGGGGGATGTTTTCAGGAATCTTCAGGAGTTTCACCACATCAGCAACCGTGGTATTGTCATCAACGGTCATCTCCTGAACTTCAGCCCCGAACTGTTTAAGTGTGGCAAAGAGCTTGACTGTGATCTTCATACAAATATTATTATATCAAAATTATACTTGTTCCGGTGTCCGGTCAACGAACTCAGGGATCTATTCTATAGTTTGAGGCTCAGGAATATTTTGTTCCCGAGATACTGATGTGTGCTGATGCTCTCTATGCAGGACTTGATATTCTGAAACCTCATGTCGAAAAGATTGACCTGGGCTTTAAAGGTTCTGTTGTTATTGGGACTGTTGAAGGTGATGTTCATGACATCGGTAAAAACATCGTCAAGATGATGTTTGATGTGGCAGGGTTCGATGTATATGATCTTGGCAGAGACGTACCACTCGACAAGTTTGTCGAGGAACAGATCAAAACCGACTCTGATCTTGTCTGTCTTTCAGCCATGATGACCACTACAATGGTTGGGATGCAGAAAGTTACAGGAAAGGAGGTAGAGGTATAATATATGTTATAATTTAGATATTAAGCACTATATATTCTTGATTAACCTGAAGGGATAATATGATTTTGAGGTTCATCTCCAAATTAGTTGGTCACAGCGAAAGCATTTTTAATAACAAGGCTGAAATATTCAATATCATGAAAGCCGTAAGCTCTGCGCTTAATGACCTTGATTTTGTTGTTTATTCCTTCTAAACGACTTGTGTGTAAAGGATACTTGCAATGGTTGATAATTCCATAGGCGTATCTTTTAAGGGTTTTGGCAAATGCCATCACATGCCTTATCTTGCTCTGCATTGCCAGACAGCACCAGTAATCAAGGAATTTCCTGGCACTTCCGGGGTATTTGTAATGCCAGAGTTTCTTCAGGTAATCCTTGAGTATATATACAGTAGTTATGGCCTTGTTGGCCTCAAGTATCGCCCTAAGTCTCGGCACCTCTTCCTCTCGAAGATTATCCTTGTTCTTCAGAAGAAGATACTTGCTGCCCTTCATAAGCTCTTTTCCTTCCTCGTCAGCCTTCCTGTATTCTTCGTTACGAACCTTGTCAATCACCTTGGAAAAGGCCTGAACAACATGAAATTGGTCAAATACTATCCGGGCTCCAGGACAGCACTCCCTTACAGCCTTGATATAAGGATCCCACATATCCATAGCTATGGCCTCTATGGATTGTCTTTGTTCATCATTAAGAGAGGCAAAGAACTCCTTAAGGGTCTCATATCTCCTGCCTTCTCCTACCCAGAGCACTCTCCCACTTTCCCAGTCAACAACCACTGTCAGATAACGATGCCTCTTCTTCAGAGAGATTTCATCAACTGCAAGAAACCTCGGCTTTCCTATATCCTCACCATAAAACTTATCAAGGAGATGCCTCTTGTGTATCTCCTTTACAGTCTTCCAGTCCAGACCAAGATGTCCCGCTACTTCCTTCAGGCTCATAAACCGGCAAAGTTCAAGTATATAGTTTGCAAGTCGCTTCGTTACTCTCATATAAGGATGAACCAACTCTGTATCCTCCACCACATCACCACAGCGGTTACATCTTACCACCCGGTATACAACCCTGATAAACGTCTTTGCATCAAATATGTTGAGATCCCTTACCGTCCTTTCCCGGTAGGAATGGATTTTATCTGCTGCTCTGTTACATTTGTGACACACTGGCTTATATCTCTTATCAGGAACTACCGTTACTTTTACCACCTTCTCCGCCGTCTCCACAACCTGTTTTGCAACTTTTACTCGACAAAATTTGAAAAATGCTTTAATATTAATACCGGACATCGTTTATCCTCCTCTGGATTTAGATTTTTGGCCATTTCTTATCCAGAAAGGATAGCGATGTCCACTCCTTATGTCAACATCCATCAACTAATTTGGAGAAGAACCGATTTTGTAAACCCTTCTTGTCTCTAAAGGCAGGAGACCGGCTGAAGAGACCTGACAGGCAGCATATACGGAATGGATAACTCAAAACTTAAAAAGGATGGAAGAGAACCGGATGTTTTGAATCCTGAACTTCCCTATCCTACAAAGCTCTTTGTCGAAGTAACAACCAGGTGTAACCTCAAATGCAGCATGTGTGTAAAACAGACGCCAGATGGAAGCATCCCTGAGGGCAACCTCTCACCGGAACTCTTCAGGAGACTTGAGCCGGCATTTTCTCACCTGGAAACAATGGTCTTGAACGGCATAGGAGAACCCCTCCTTCACCCTCAACTTGATGATTTTATTAGAAGGGCAAAGGAGCTGATGCCTGAGAATGCATGGGTGGGATTCCAGTCAAACGGGATGCTTTTGACCGAAGACAGGGCCCTTTCTCTCATTGATTCTGGGCTTGACAGGATATGTCTCTCTGTTGACTCTGTCTCAAGCGAAACCTTCAGCAAGATACGTGAAGGCGGCGAGGTCCATGATATTGAGAGGGCCTTCACGGTTCTGTCGAGGGCCAGGGAGAGGCGGAGCCATAATAAGTTGAAGGTCGGTATTGAGTTTGTTCTCATGAAAGACAATCTTTTCGACCTTCCCCGGACGATCCGCTGGGCTGCAGGGCATGGCGCATCCTTTGCCATTGTCACCCAGCTCCTTCCCTACGACAAATCCATTGCAAGGAAGGCTGTCTATGATACAAACACCTTTGAGGCGATATCCATATTCAAGCGGTGGAAGGATCTTGCCGAGAAGGAAGGCGTGGATATATTTGAGTATTACGATGTCTTCATGAAATTCTTCAAAAACAGCTATGAAGAGAAGCTCTGTGACTTTATTGAAAAGATGAAGGCAGAGGCCCGGTCTAATGATACGACACTGCATCTCGAACGGCTATTTTCCCGCGACGAAGAGTGGTTCAGAACGGTTGAAGAGGTGTTTGAGGAGACAAGGGCTGTTGCCGGTGAATTCAATATCGATATAGTACTTCCTGAGCTGGCCCCGAAGAACAACAGGAAATGTGAATTTGTGGAATCCATGAGCGCTTTTGTCTCATGGGATGGCAATATCCACCCATGTTACTTTCTGTGGCATCGGTATGTATGCTATATAGGCGGACTTGAGAAGTTCGTGAAGCCCTGGAGTTTCGGGAACCTGAAAGAAAATGATATCCTGGAGATATGGAACAGGGACGAGTTCAGGGATTTCAGGAAGAGAGTGCTCCATTATGAGTTTCCATTCTGTTTCGACTGCAGTTTTGCCCTCTGCGATTATGCACAGATGGAGGATTTCATACAGGACTGTTACACCATAAAGGTGCCCTGTGGGGCATGTCTTTGGTGTACCGGCCTCTTTCACTGCCTGCAATGAGGTATAATTGACGATGGCAAGAGAGGGCCTGAGAATAGTCATCGGTTCAGATCATGGTGGATATGTCCTTAAGGGTGAGATTGCGGAGTATCTCAAAGGCGAGGGCTGTCACGTTATTGATGTAGGGGCCTATACTCCGGAATCCTCTGATTATCCGGACTTTGCCCGGCTCGTGTCTGAAAAGATCTTGAAAGGGGAGGCGGATCGTGGTATATTGATATGCGGCAGTGGTGTGGGTGCCTCTGTAGCTGCCAACAAGTTCCCGGGGATAAGGGCAGCGGTCTGCCATGATACGTATTCAGCCAGACAGGGGGTGGAAGATGATGACATGAATGTTCTCTGCCTCGGGGCAAGGGTTATCGGCGTTGAGCTTGCAAGGGAAGTGACCCTTTCATTCCTGAATGCAGAGTTCAAGGCCCTGGAGAGATATGAGCGAAGACTACTGAAGATAAGGGAGATTGAGCAGGGATGGATAACGAAAGACTGATACATGACTGGATGTGCCGGAACCTCAGAGACAGGCTCTCAAGGGAGTACAGGGAGATAAGGGACAATATTGCCGGAAGGGAGAATGACCTCAACGGTGTTTATCCTGACCTCATACTCGGCAATCACGGCATGGTCCTTGCGGCATGTGAGGTGGAGACGGAAAAATCCATAACACAGGAGAAGGCAGAGGACTGGAAGAAGGTGGTTTCAGGAGGGGTGAAGCTCTTCCTGATGGTGCCGAAGGAGAGTACGAAAAAGGTGACTTCCCTTTTGTGGGAAGCCGGGTTAATGGATAAGGTCTCCATAGGTACATATGAGATAGTGATAAAAATGCCCTGATGGGGCGGGGATACCCTGAAAAGGAGGCAAGATGAGAAAAGTAATACTGGTACTGGCCATGCTCTTGCTGGTGCTTGGTGGGTGCAAGGGCAAAGACAAGTCCAAGGTCTATTACACAAAGGAAGGAAAGGTCGAAGTCTCAGAGAAGGAAGAAGGCAAGGTGAAGGAGATGACCGTTACCACTGAAAAGGGCACCGCCACACTTAAGACCGCCAAGGGTGAGATACCAGAGGACCTCGGGGTCCCGGTCTATCCAGGAGCGAGTGCCAGGGAGGGTGGAACACTCAGTATTTCCGGGGACAGGGAAGGAAAGAGAGGAGGATTTTCCTCGACATTTCTTACCACCTCTGACGATATTGAAAAGGTTATTGAGTATTACAAAAAAGAATTCGGGGATAAGGCCGAGTTCTACGAGATGACCACTCCCAACGGCAGGATGGCAAGCTTCACACTTGGAGCAGATGAGCCAGAGAAGATCACCGTTATGCTAACGCAGAACCCCGACAAGAAGGTGACGAATATTCATATTACAAAGATGATGGAGGAGAAATAGAACTGATAATAAATCCTGCGTTCCAAGTTCTGAGTTGATTGCCTTTGTTGCGTTGATAGCGAACGAAATAAACATGATCAACGAGACAGACGGGATGAATGCGAGTAACGCAATGACCTAGTGACCAGTGACATCTTTCAGGCTAAGGTCAAGGCTGAGGCTGAGTGCCCCAATAACCCGGTAACCCGATTACATAGTATCTAATGACCAACAACGAATACACCAATATACCAATAACAAATAACCGGTTTCAGGGCTTTCTTTAAGCAGTATCCTGATGTCCTCTACCATCAAAAAACACCTCAGAACTGCCAAAAGTATCCTGAGAAGGAACTGGACAGGTTCCTATACAATGCCTTCCGCCACCCTCTATCCCCACCAGTGGAACTGGGACTCTGGATTTATTGCCATCGGCTATTCCCATTATGATACGGAACGGGCGATAAGGGAGCTTACGAGCCTCTTTGAGGGGCAGTGGGATAACGGGATGCTCCCCCACATCGTCTTCAACCCCCGGAGGCTCGGGGAGTATTTCCCCGAGCCTGACTTCTGGCAGGCTGAAACCTCGCCGAATGCACCCAAGGATAAAATGACCTCCGGTATCACCATGCCTCCCGTTCACGGGATGGCTGTTATGAAGATATTCGAAAACGCACCCGGACAGGAGAGAGAGAAGGTGAGGGATTTCCTGGAGTGGATCTATCCAAGGCTTCTCAGGATGCACCGGTACTTTTATGAAGAAAGGAATCCCGACGGATCAGGGCTTGTATATATAAGACACCCCTGGGAGTCGGGCATGGACAACTCCCCGATGTGGGATAAGGTTATGGGGGACTGGGAGCTCAGCAAGCCGGAAGTGCCTGCTTACGAAAGGAGGGATTTATCCAAGGGGGTTTCATCAGAAATGCGCCCCCGGGACAGGGATTATGACAGGTTTGTCTATCTCCTGGACCTGTTCAGGAGACACCATTATGACGAGAGTGCAATCTCAAGGGACTCTCCGTTCCTGGTATACGGCCCCCTCTTTAACTCTATACTCTGTGCCTCCAATGAGGCGCTTGTCCGGATCGCCGACATACTCCACGAGGATACCCGGGAACCGCAACAGTGGTATGAACTTACCAGAAAGGCAATAGGAGAAAGGCTTTACAACCCTGAACAGGGTATATTCAACTTTTATGACCTTAACAAAAGGGTCATCGTAGATGTGGAGACCGCTGCTGGCTTCATACCCCTCCTCTGCGGGGCTGCTACAAAGGACCAGGCTGAAAGGATCTACGAATACCTCAACTCCCGGAGCTTCTGTGCCCTTCACCAGGGAAACTGCTTTACCATTCCCAATTACGATACCCGGAAGGAGGACTTTGACAGGCTGAACTACTGGAAGGGCCCCGTCTGGATAAACATCAACTGGCTTCTGATGAAAGGGCTGAGGCGATACGGCTATCACCAGAAAGCGGATTCCGTTGCGAAGGACATACTCCAGCTCCCGATCAGGTTCGGCTTCTACGAGTATTTTGATTCCTTTGATGGAAGGGGTTACGGTTCTGAGAATTTTTCCTGGACAGCGGCCCTCTTCTTGGATACAGCCATGGAGACCTATGAAGAGACCGGCGAGAGACCTTTCGTGGAAAGGCTCAGGAAGGGTTTATGGTCCGGATATGTTTTGAACAGGGAGGCCTCCCTCCCGGAACAGCCCGTAAAGGACCTCTCCCAGGAACTGCTCTCCGTAATCAAGGACATCAAGTCACGATATTATACTGATGAAGGGATTGTTGATTATGACTCGATAAGGGACTCTGATGAGTACAGGGCATACAGACACCTGACGGCTGCCTTGAGGGGGTTCCCGCTAGATCAACTGAGTGGGAGAGAGGAGCGGCTTGCCTTCTGGATCAATATTTACAACACTATCATCGTTGACGGGATAATCTCACTCGGGATAAGGA
>WFTX01000237.1 GCA_015485235.1 Nitrospirota bacterium
ATACCATTTCTAACTCCTTGTCCTTATACATCTCTTCCTCCCTGGTTATGTAATATCTTTACTATCCAGGGAGATATTATTTCACGGACAAGTTTTTTGAGCTAACAAGACGTATTTTACGGACAAAATTTATGATCTAATGCGTGATATTCATAAAAGTCTCTCTTTTGGTGTAAAATAACCATTCCAAAATCATAAGGAGGTTAGATTATGGCAAGACCAGTTGAAGAGTGGGTTGAAGAACAGGCGAGGCTGATGAAGCCTGACAGGATATACTGGGTGAAGGGTACCCGGGAGGAAATGGAAGAACTCATTGAGTTGGGGATGACCGAAGAAAAGATTGCAGGGAATCCCACCTTCATCAGGCTCAACCATAATGAGTATCCGAACTCCTTTTATCACAGAAGCCATCCATCGGATGTCGCCCGAACAGAGCATCTTACGTATGTCTGCCTCCCGACAGAGGAAGAAGCCGGGCCGGTGAATAACTGGATGGATCCCGGAGAGGCCAAGGAGTTGATGAGGGGCCTTTTCGAAGGATGCATGAAGGGAAGGACAATGTATGTCATCCCCTTTTCCATGGGCCATCCTGACTCACCCTATGCCAAACACTGTATCCAGGTTACGGACTCGGTCTATGTGGTCGTCAACATGTGGATAATGGCCAGGGTGGGGGAGAAGACACTCCAGAAGATCGGTGATTCCGGTGAGTTTGTGAAGGGGATTCACTCCATCGGAGAGCTTGATCCTGAAAGAAGGTACATAATGCACTTCCCCCAGGATGACCTCGTGATGAGTTACGGGTCAGGCTACGGCGGCAATGCCCTGCTCGGGAAGAAATGCATTGCCCTCAGGCTTGCCTCATATCAGGGGTACAGGCAAGGATGGCTTGCCGAGCATATGATAGTTATGGGGGTGGAAGCCCCTGACGGGAAGGTTACCTATTTCCTTGGTGCCTTCCCTTCTGCCTGCGGGAAGACGAATCTGGCCATGCTTGACCCCGTACTTGAGGGCTATAAGGTATGGACCCTGGGAGATGATATCGCCTGGATAAACGTAGGCCCTGACGGAAGACTCTATGCGATCAACCCTGAGGCCGGGTTCTTTGGTGTGGCGCCTGGAACCTCAGAGAAGACCAATCCAAACATGATAAAGACTCTAAAGAATGACCGGTTCTTCCCCACACTCTTCACCAACACTGCCATAGACTCGGGAGCCAACACGCCGTGGTGGGAGGACCTCACTGATGAACCGCCGGCAAACCTCATAGACTGGCGGGGTAACCCCTACGATCCTTCCTCCGGTCAGCCGGCTGCCCATCCAAACTCAAGGTTTACCGCCTCGATCTACAACTGTCCAACCCTCTCCAAAGAGGTTGACAACCCCCAGGGGGTCCCCATATCGGGGATAATTTTCGGTGGAAGGAGATCAACCACACTTCCCCTTGTGGTTGAGAGCAGGGACTGGGAGCATGGTGTATTCATGGCATCAATGATGGGGTCTGAAACCACCACCGCAGCCACGGGCAAGGTCGGTGTGGTCAGGAGGGATCCCATGGCGATGCGTCCCTTCTGTGGTTATAACATGGCTGACTATTTCAGCCACTGGCTTGGAATGGGAGCCCGGGTGACGAATCCACCTAAGATCTTCATGGTGAACTGGTTCAGAAAGGATGAGAAGGGACGGTTCATCTGGCCGGGGTTCAGGGAGAACTCGCGGGTGATAAAGTGGATGATTGACCGGATCGAGGGGAAATCCTCTGGCAGGGAGACTCCTCTGGGAATCATCCCGGAGTATCAGGAGTTTGAACTTGACGGGCTGGACTTTGACCGTGAAGGCTTTGAAAGCCTTTTCTCCCTTGACCCTGAGGACTGGGAGAAGGAGGCTGGAGAGGTGGAGTCCTTCTACGAAGGCTTCGGCGAAAGACTGCCCGGGGCATTGAAGAAACAGCTTGAGATCCTTAAGAAGGGGTTCAGGGGATAAATAACAGGTGTAGGCTGAGGTCAAGGCTGAGGCCGTGCAGTTACTACTTAAATTGAGCGCTTTGCTCTATAGGCAGAGGGCCATGGGCCTTCACATCATTCTCGACGGGCCTCCACTCCTCCGGGTTCCGGTCAGAGACCCGAACCCGCTCCAGAAGTGGGCTCCAGGTGAAGGAATCCCGGAGCCTGTATAAGGCGTAATTCCGGGGTGGGGTCTGAAACTTTCATTATCAACACCTGATCGTTTGAGATGGCGCTTCCCTGTGTCGGCTCGGCGGAAACCGATCGGGCTTATCTGCTCAAAACACCCTTCATACAACTGATCAGGCCTGTTAAGGCACTGTCCATAACAGACTTTATCTACTCAGACACGACCGGAGCTTTATAATGAAAGTTTTCAGAACCCACCCCGGATTATGGTACTTGCTGGAAGTCTCCGTGAGGGCAGACTCCCTGCCTCTGGGAAACAAACTTATGCAACTAAATGGGGGTAACTCTCTCATCAGGGCAGGAAGATCCTGACAATGGAGATGATGATGCTGTAAAAGGCCCCGGCAACGGGAACGACAAAGTACCGCGTGACTCCGAGAAAGATAAGCAGGAGTAAAATTATCATCCCGTAGGGTTCGAGCCGGCTGTATTTGATCTCCAGTTCCCTCGGCAACAGGCCGGAGAGTATCCTTCCTCCGTCAAGAGGTACGAGGGGGATCAGGTTGAATGCCGCCAGATAGATGTTCATGATGATCCCGTACCGGAACATTCCTGCCATAGGTATGAGAATCTTCTGGACTGCAGCCTGGGGCAGGAGGAGTTCAAGCCAGGCGATAATGACCATGAACATTCCGGCAAGAAAGGCGATGAGTATGTTCATCACCGGCCCGGCTGCTGCCACATAGATCATGTCCCGCTTGGGGTTTCTGAGGTTGAAGGGGTTTACAGGTACGGGTTTCGCGTAGCCGAATGTGAACTGGCCGTGAGTTGAGAAAAACAGGAGCACCGGCAGGATTACGGTCCCGAAGATGTCTATGTGGGCGAGGGGGTTCAGGGTAAGCCTTCCCATCGCCTTGGCGGTATTGTCTCCGAACCGGTAGGCCACAAGGCCGTGGGCGACCTCGTGGAAGGTGATTGCGATCAGTACCGGGATTGCAGCAATTATAAGTGATCTCAGAAATTCAGTATCCATGGTTCCGGGAATCTAATTATACCCTAAAGGGACGACCTGCGGGTGAAAATCATCGACACATGAGTGATGTTGCCTGTTTCTTTGAGAGGATAAAATCGGTTCAGTCCCTGTATTTTTTCCTGTATCGCTTCATGAGGCTCTCGTAGAGGCGGTTCACGAGATCCCTGATCCAGGCCACGACTTTTATTATCGTTCCAAAGAGCGTTTTCGACCTTGTCTTTATCTCAAGCTCCCCTATATCTTCTATTACCCTGCCCGGCTCTATGATAACAGAGGATGACTTGCTCCTCATGAGTATCTGGCTCGGATAGACACTTCTGTGGCCTGTAATAAGGTAGCTTATGATGCAGACCAGGGCTGCGTAGGGGGCGATCTCTGCACCGAAGAGCTCTACGGCCATAATGCTTGCTGCAATCGGTGTGTTGGCAGCACCTGAGAGGAGACCTACCAGGCCAATCGCTGCGAATGTGGCCCGGTCAAGGCCCATCACATCGGCAAGAAAGCTCCCCGCCGATGATCCTATGAAGAATATGGGTGTGACTATGCCGCCGCTTCCGCCGAAATTGAGGGTTACGGCTGTGAAAATCATCTTGAGCAGGAAGTCATACCAGTGTCCGCCTACGCCTGAGAGGTTGTCGGCTATCGAATCAAGACCCAGGCCCAGGAACCTTGTTGAAAAAAGGAGTGCAAGAACCACCAGCAGGCCGCCGCCTATCAGCCCTTTCAGCGGTGCCCAGACCTTTATCTTATGGCTTAACCTGTCCAGGTATTCAAGGAGTTCAATGAATATGAAGGAACAGAACCCCAGAAACGTCCCTGCAAAGACCACCTCTATGATGAATGAGCCGCTGAAGACAGGGGCAAACTCAATCGGGTTATAGAAGTAGGTGATCCCGAGGGACGATGCAACATGATACCCGATCATCCCTGCAACAAAGGAGGGAAAGAGGGCGTCATAGAAGAGGTTGCCGATAAAGAGGACCTCGATCCCGAAGATAGCACCTGCTATGGGAGTGCCGAATACAGTGGAAAACCCGGCGCTTATCCCGCATATTACCAGCTTCCGCCTGTCGCTGTCACCAAATCTGAAGATATCGGCAAGAAACGATGCGAGCCCTCCTCCGATCTGGGCAGCCGGTCCTTCCTTGCCTGCAGAGCCGCCTGTGGCGATGGTGATAACCGTTGCTATAAACTTCACAGGCACAACAGGGAGGCTGATCTTTCCGGCCCTCTTATGGATGGCCTCAATTACCTTCTCTGTTCCGTGACCTTCGGCATCCTCGGCGACATACTTCACGATAAGGCTGCTTAAAAAGAGGGAAAAGGGAAGGAGGAAAAAGGTGAACCGGTATTCAGAACCGGCTGCTATGGACCATTCAAGGACCTTCAGAAAGCCGGAGGTGGAAAATCCTACGACTATGCCGACGAAGGCGGCGATAATAAACCACTTTATAACACTGGTAAACAGTACTACACCTTCGACTACCTCGTCTGAGACTCTTCTGTGTATCCGGCCCATCTTCCAGTTTATACCTCCAGGATAAACCATAACTCCATTGGATGTGAATTGTCAAGAAAAACAAATAAATCCATAAACAAAATTAATGGATTTGAAAGCTGGAAGCAAATGAGGTCCGGCAGGGGGGGACAAAAAACAGGTTTGAGGTCGAGGCTGAGTAACCTAAATAACCAAATAACCTAATATACTAATATACCAATATACCAATACACCAATACACCAATCACGCTCGAGTCTCAGGGAAGCCTGCCGAAGCCTCCACCACCGGGGGTCTCGATCCTGATCCTCTCGCCAGCCTGAATGGAGAGGGAAACCCTGTGGGGCAGTTTCTCTGTCTTACCATCCTTCCGGATCAGGATGTTTCTCCCCCTCTTCCCGGGCCTGCCTCCGCTCAGGCCGAAGGCAGGGGTTTTTCTCCTTTCCGAGATTACTGTCACCTCTGCAGGCTCAAGAAAGAGAAACTCCCGGACGGTCCCGTCACCGCCTCTGAAAAGGCCCTCACCACCGGAACCTTTCCTTGTATGAAATGCCTCAAGGCGGATTCCCCTCTGCCGGAGTTCAAGCACCTCGGGGTCGGTTATCCTGGTATTTGTCATATGGACCTGGATGGCTGATGTTCCATGGCATTGTCTCGTGCCTCCCGATCCTCCCCCGATTGTCTCGTAATAGGGCGTGCCGCCCTCCGTGCTGAAGAGCAGGTTGTTCATGGTCCCCTGGGAGGCGGCAGAGATGCCGAGTGCACCAAGGAGCAGGTCCACAATCCGCTGGGATGTCTCTACATTCCCGCTGGCAACCGGTACGGGGTATTGCGGATTAAGGATTGTTCCTTCCGGAGCTACCACCCTGACCGCCCTGAGGCAGCCGCTGTTCAGGGGGATATCATCCCCTGTGATGGTCCTGAGTACATAGAGAACAGCGGAAAGTGTGACTGAAAGGGGCGCGTTCAGGTTATCAGTATCATGCTGAGGAGAACTGCCGGTGAAGTCTATCAGTGCGCTCACAGAATCTGGTGGATTTTCTCCGGCCGTTAGAGTGATCCTTACCCTGAGGGGGCTTCCGTCGTCAAGACGGTCCGTCATTGAGGCCTCAAGGCGCGCCTCTCCCTTTCCGAGAAGCCCCATCAATGCCCTTTTTACAGAATGCTCGGCATTGTCCTGTATGAAGCCCATGTACCTTTCAACTGCAGGAAGGCCGTATCTCTTTATCAGATTCCTGAGTTCTTTTTCCCCCCTCCTCGAGGCCCCTATCTGGGCAATCAGATCTGCGATCCGCTCATCAATCTCCCTTACTGGAAAGGGATGGGAGAGAAGTATTTGCCGGATCTCCTCCTCAAGGAAGGTTCCCTCCCTCATCAGAAGGATACCGTCGATCAATATTCCCTCCTCATCTATGTGTCTGCATTCAGGAGGCATGGAGCCGGGGACTTTTCCGCCCATGTCGGCATGGTGTCCCCGTGCTGCGGTGAAGAAGACTATCCTTCCCTCTTCATATACAGGAGTGACAACGGTCAGGTCAGGCAGATGGGACCCTCCGGCATAGGGGTTGTTCGAGAGGAAGACATCACCGGGCCTCATATCACCTGACCACTTCCTGAGCACTGCCTTCACTGTATCTGCCATTGCTCCCAGATGGACGGGTATATGAGGGGCATTGGCCACCAGGTTTCCCTCCCGGTCAAAGACTGCGCATGAGAAATCGAGACGCTCCTTGATATTTACTGAATGGGCGGTGTTTCTGAGGACCTGGCCCATCTCCGTTGCTATACCCATGAAGACATTGTTCATGACTTCGAGCATGACAGGATCGGGCCTTGTTACATCCAGAGGCTGTTCTTCCACGTCCACCGCTCTTACTGCCCGGATTATCCCTGTTTCTTCGACCATAGCCCTGAACCCGGGCTCAATCAGGAGGGATGTCCCTTCACCGATGATCATGCAGGGGCCTTCAAGGACCTGATGCGGGGAGAGTTCTTCACGGTTGAAAAGGAGGGCGTCGCTGTAGCCTCCATCAGTAAAGATCCTGATCTTTTTTCCAGCGGAGATGTCCTTAGAAACGGCGGAAACGGAAGGGTTGTAGGGGGGGAGGAATGCCTCTTCCTGATAGGCGTAGACCCTGATGTTGAGGACTTCCAGTTCAGTGCCCGGCCTGAAGAATCCAAAGAGGTCCCTGTGCCTCCGGGCAAACTCCCTGTATGTCTGACTGAAGCCCTCGAAGGGAACGGTGATATGCCTTTCAGCCCCCCTTACCCTCAGGTCAATTTCTCTCTGAATGACGGCTCCCCCCTTTTCCCCGGCCGGGACCACTTCCTCCTCGAGAATGCTGAATTCCCTTTTTAACTCGTCTTCTCCTTCTTCAGAAAAGGGCGAGACCACTGTCCTGATACCCCTCATGACCGGCCTTGAAAGCCCTATGCCGTAGGCAGAGAAGAGACTGGCAAGGGGATGGAATATCACCTCCTTCATACCGAGGATTCCTGCAACCCTGCAGGCATGCTGTCCTCCAGCACCACCGAAGCAGACAATGCTGTAATCCCTTACATCAACCCCCTGGGAGAGGGAGACCTCCCTTATGGCGATCGCCATCTTTTCGTCGGCGACCCTGATGAAGCCGAAGGCGGTCTCTTCAGGGGTCAGCGCAAGGCCTGAAGACCGGTTTATCTCTTCAGTGAGTTCAATGAACTTTCTTTCTGACTCTCCCCTGTCAACGGGAGATGCCCTGTCAGGGCCGAAGGTTTCAGGAAGATGTTCCGGAAGGAGCCGGCCGGTCAGGAGATTGGCGTCGGTGAGGGTGAGGGGGCCGCCAAAGCCGTAACAGGCGGGACCGGGGAATGCCCCTGCTGATTCAGGTCCAACGCGCATCTTCTCCCCGTCATACCAGAGGATCGAGCCTCCCCCGGAAGCAACGGTGTTTATATCTATCATCTCGGCCTGTATCCGGACACCTCCGATTGTCTTCTCATTGAGTCTGACAAAGCCGTTATCGAACCGGCATACATCTGTTGAGGTTCCTCCCATGTCAAACCCTATGGCCCCCTTCAGTCCGAGCTCTCGCGAGATTGCTTCCACGGCTATGGCGCCTCCCGCAGGTCCGGAAAGGAGGGCGTCCCTCCCCCTGAACAGATCCGGAGGAACCACGCCCCCTGAGCTTATGAAGAAGTCGACTGGAAGGGGGCCTGCCTCTTTTCTGAGCGTTTCGAGATAAGCACTCAGAACAGGCGAGAGATAGGCATCCACCACAGTAGAGTTTCCCCGGGGAACGATCTTTATCTGTCTGGAGGTGCGGTGGGAAAGGTGAACCCTGCTGAATCCGAGCCTCCTCAGGAGATCCTCACAT
>WFTX01000238.1 GCA_015485235.1 Nitrospirota bacterium
CTCCCGCTGAGCTAATCGCCCAACCGTAGCATATGTGCTCTGAATACGCTGAAATTATAAAAAAATCAAGGTGTATCAGTCAAATGATCAGATAAGTATTGTGCGCGGGATGGCAAATCCGTTGAATTCAGAGGCATACGAGATGGTATAGGCCCCGGCGGAAGCTATCAGGAGGTGGTCGCCGATCATCGGCTCCGGAAGGACGATATCCTGGTCTATCACATCGAGGCTGTCGCAACTGGGGCCGGCCAGCTTCCATCTTTTTTCCGGCGCCCTGCTGCCTACGATATATGAGTACCGGATACCACCCAGGACCTCCATCAAGCCATTGAAGACACCAGCATCGATATAAAGCCAGTTTTCCTTTCCCCTGACCGCCTTTCCGATGACTGAAGTAACAAATACCCCTGCATCACCCACCAGTGCCCTCCCGGGCTCTACATGAATCTCTACATCAGGAGGAAACCTCTCTATTACTTTCGCATCTATCAGTCTCTCGATCTCTTCTATCTCTGCAACATCCCGGCGGTATCTTATTGGATATCCCCCTCCTATATTGAGTATCTTCATTCTTACGCCCTTTTTGTCTGAAGCCTCCCAGATTGACGCGACCTTGTCAAGGGCGGTCTGCCAGTTGTAGATATTATTACACTGTGAGCCCACATGGAAGGTGGTTCCGACAACACTCAGTCCCCGATCAACAGCCATGAGAATGAGAGAGAGTGCTTCATCAGGCTCAACGCCGAATTTTCTGCTCAGGGGCCATTCGCTCCCTTCATTCGGGACTGATACCCTGAGGTATATGCCGGCATCAGGACAGAAGGTTGCAATCTTTTCTATCTCCTCTGCCGAGTCAAAGGCAAAGTATTGAAGGCCGAATTCTTTTGCCTCCCTCAGGAATGAAGGGCTCTTCACAGGATTTGATGATATGATCCTCTCAGGGCCTATTCCGACCTCCCTCAGCAGTCTGAGTTCTCCCTCCGAGGCTATCTCGAAGTTCAGTCCGAGGGAGGCGATGAGTTCCACAACCTCTCTTGCAGGATGGGCTTTCACTGCATAGAAGGTCCTGGCGTTTCTCAGGCCCTTACCGATGATCCCGGCCTTTTCCCTGATAACAGCGGCATCCAGAAGGAGGTAGGGGGTAGGGTAGTCGGAGGAGGCGATGAAGTTGAGTATTTTCCTCCAGGTTGATTTCCTGATTGATGCCTTCTCGAATGTTTCCATCAGAAGGGTTATTTCTTTCTCATCTTTACATATCTTTTGGCAGCAGTCCTCACAGCTTCAGAGACATTCTTGTTCTTTTCGAGAATAACAAGGTCCTGAAACCTGAGATGGGCGATAAACGGCATTGATACACCAGGGGGCGTTTTGGGATTAGAGACAAGGGCGGCTATTACAGGATACCTCCTTGTCCAGTCCCTCTTCTTGGCAATGTACCTGAGGGCCTCTTCAGGAACGGAGGGGTTTCTTGCAATCATTTCTACCTCGCTCTCTGTAAGCTTCGGATTTTCAAGCACCTTCATAACCACTTCCTTGTTGGGATCCCGGATGAGGACGTTTCTGAGTTCCTTACCCCCTTTGAGTGCAAGCTGTATCTTCTCTCCGATTGAAAGCCTCTGGACACGCTGGAGTACATTTTCTGTCCTCTGCATCCGGGCCTCTTCATCCTCTGGGCCGGGTTCAATCCTCGCCACTTTACGGTCGGCGATTACAGGCAGACTGAGTAGCCGGGCAGCCTCGGAGTGGACATCATCAGGTATTGCGGGGTTTTCATAGAGCATTCTGACGATGTCTGGCCGGTTTCTGTTTGCAGAGAGTATCTCTCCATAGACGGAATCGTCGGAAGGATGCTCAAGAAGCATCTCTATCACCTCACGGGAGGCGATGGAGAGATCAATACCTATGAGACGTTCTTCACTCATGAATATGGATGAAGTATTCGGTGTTTCCCTTCTGTCCCCTTACCGGGGACTCAAAGCCTTCACTGACATGAAATCCCATCCCGGACAGACCTTTCCTTACATCTTTTAGTATAAGGAGTCTTTTAGTTTCATCTCTGATGACGCCCCCCTTCTCAACCTCACCCTTACCTGCCTCAAACTGGGGCTTGACAAGGGCGAGTATCTCACCTTCAGGTTTAAGAACCCCTCGAAGATGGGGGAGTACCTTCAGAAGGGAGATGAATGAGACATCTATCGTAACAAAATCGACCTTTTCAGGTATAGTCCCTGCAGGCATCTTCCTTATGTTCATCCTTTCTATTACCACCACCCTTGGATCGGTCCTCAGCTTCCAGGCGATCTGACCATAGCCGACATCAACGGCGTAGACCCGGATTGCACCTCTCTGTAACATGCAATCAGTAAAACCGCCTGTTGACGCCCCTGCATCCAGTGCAACCTTTCCCTCAAGGTCTATCTCAAAATGATCGAGTGCAGCCTCAAGCTTGAGGCCACCCCTGCTCACGTATGGGATATCCTCACCCCTGATAGAGATTGTTTTGTCAGGGTTGATCATGGTGCCTGCCTTCAGGACCGGCTGGCCCTCAACAAGCACCTTCCCCTCCATAATCATGGCCCTGGCACGTTCCCTCGACTGGCAGAGCCCCCTTGAGACGAGTATCTTATCGAGCCTTTCCTTCATCGGGTAAGGCTGAAGTCATTCCTGAACCTGATACCTGGTCGGAGCCTTTCTTCTTGACCTGTTCTTTCCCGAGCAGGGATACGGCTGTCCTGAATATTCCATCTTCATCCAGACTGAAGAGGCGTCTCAGTTCTTTCTGGGAGCCGTGTTCTACAAAGAGGTCAGGAATGCCTATATTGCGTACCCTGACTGATGAGAGTCCCATCTCTGTCAGGGATTCAAGAACAGCGGAACCGAATCCTCCGGCGATGGAACTCTCCTCTATGGTAAGCAGAAGGCCGGTTCTTTCTGCAACGCTTCTCAGCAGGTCTGTATCAAGGGGCTTTATGAACCGCGCGTTTATGAGTGTGGGCGAAATACCTTCGGCAATCAGCCTCTTTGCAGCAAGGAAGGCGGGATACACAGTATTGCCCACAGCGATAATACCGATCTCATCTCCTTCAAAGATGACCTCTCCATGGCCTGACTCAACAGGGAGAGGTGAGATATCGAATTTTTCAAGGCATCTTCCCCTGGGGTACCGGATGGCGACGGGCCTTCCAAGGTTTACGGCATACCTGAGCATGCCGCGAAACTCATCGGCGTCCCTGGGTGCCATTACCGTAAGGTTGGGTATGTGCCGGAGATAACTGATATCAAAGACCCCGTGGTGGGTCGGACCATCCTCTCCTACCAGGCCGGCCCTGTCTATCGCAAAAACAACAGGCAGGTTCTGCAGACAGACATCATGGATGATCTCGTCGTATCCCCTCTGGAGAAAGGTGGAATAGATGGCGACGACAGGGATGAAACCCTCTGCAGCCATCCCGGCAGCAAAGGTGACGGCGTGGGGTTCGGCAATGCCGACATCAAAGAACCGGTCAGGAAACTCCTCGGCAAAACCGGAAAGCCCTGTGCCTTCTGTCATGGCAGCAACAATTGCAATCAGGTTTGGTGTCTCCTTTCCGATCTCAACAAGGGCATCACCGAAGACCTTGCTGTAGGAAGGGGCAGACTTCTTGCCCTTTGGAGAGCCTGTATCCGGTTCAAAGGGACCGATCCCGTGGAAACACGAGGGATCATCTTCGGAGTATTCATAGCCTTTCCCTTTTCTTGTGATAGTATGGATCAGGACCGGCTCGGTGGGATCCTTTACTTTCCTGAAGGTATCTATAAGAGTCTCAATGTTGTGGCCGTCAATGGGACCGATATAGTTGAATCCCAGCTCCTCAAACATCTGTCCGGGGAGGAAGAAACCCTTAAGTGCCTCTTCCATTTTCTGGGCGAACCTGGACATGCTGTCGCCGAACTTCGGGATGTTTTCAAGGAGGGATTTGGTATCCTTCTTGAACCTTCTGTAAAGTTCCCCGGTCAGGATCTTGTTGAGGTAATTCGAGATGGCCCCTACATTTTTGGAGATGGACATCTCGTTGTCGTTCAGGATGACTATCATGGGAAGACGGAGGTGGCCGGCGTTGTTCAGTCCCTCAAAGGCAAGTCCTGCCGTCATAGCCCCGTCGCCTATCACGGCAATTACATTATGGTCACCACCTTTCATCTTCAATGCAGCAGCCATCCCGAGGGCTGCTGATATGGAGGTGGAACTGTGTCCTGTGCCGAAGTGGTCATGGGGGCTTTCCGACCGTTTCGGGAATCCGGAAATTCCCTTGAACTGCCGGAGGGTATGAAACCTGGGACCCCTGCCGGTAATCAGCTTGTGGGCATAGGACTGGTGTCCCACATCCCAGACGATCCTGTCCTCAGGAGAATCGAATACGTAATGAAGTGCAATGGTGAGCTCAACCACACCGAGGTTGGATGCAAGGTGTCCCCCCGTACAGGAGACGGTCTCTATTATCTTATCCCTGATCTCTCCGGCAAGTTCCCTGAGTTCATCCAGGGAGAGCTTTTTAAGGTCTGAGGGGCTGTTAATGTTTTCAAGCATGACTATAAGTGTCCTTCGCAAAAATGATAGTTATCCGGTATACTTGGCCTGTGATGTTTTCAACAGACTTCCAGACCGCGTTTATCTTTAATTATACCTTAATCAATTAAATGCAGTCATCATGGAACGTCTTGAGGGGTAAAGGTAAGTTGACAAGGCATTCAAAATATGGGATAATTCTTTCATTATGAATCAGGAACTTCCTGAATGAACCTTTTTGGGGGGTAGTGACCACTAATGATTAGAAGCCATACGAGAGATTATGAACATGGATTGATCAGGATGATTGCAGATGGGGACGAGGATGCCTTCAGAGAGCTGTATGACAGAATCTGGAAGAGGGTCTATTTCTATCTCTTCCGGATACTCAAGGAGAAGGAGGCTGCCGAGGATGTTATGGTTGAGACCTTTTCAGAGGTATGGAAATCTGCTTCAAGGTTCAAAGGAAGATCAAGGTCCACGACCTGGATACTCGGTATCGCCCGGAACCTTGCCATGAACTATCTGAAGAAGGAGAGGCACACAGAGGATATTGGTGAGTATCAGAACAGGCTTCCAGTTGAATCTCTGTCAGTTGAAGACTGTGACAGGCGTGATATTATCAGACGTGCCTTTCTTGCGCTATCAACCAAGCACCGGGAGATCCTGGATCTGGTCTTTTATCAGGAACTAACCTATCCAGAGATTGCGGAGATGCTGAATATACCTCTAAACACTGTGAAAACAAGGGTTTTCTATGCCAAGGGAGAACTTAAAAAGATACTTAATGAAATGGGAGTGGAAAGAGATGTCATCTGAAAGATATGAAGAGATGAGGGAGAAAATCCCGCTCTACCTTAACGGAAGGCTTTCTGGGGAAGAAGCCAGGGAGCTGGAGAGATTTATCCAGCAATACCCGGAAGCGACTGACGAGATGAACGACTTTGTCGAAATTAGGGATTGCCTTAAAGATACCAGTGAGATGGAGTTGCCGGACCAGGAGATAGTGTTCCAAAGGGTCATGGAAAGGGTACATAAAGAAGAATCCCGTTACATGGATGAGAGGAGACCGCTCTTTGAGAGGATAAGGGAGTTCCTTACCACCCCCTTTCTCCCCTGGGCAGTGGCTGTGGCGCAACTCCTGATAATAGTCTTTCTTGTAATACCACCTTACATGGAGACAAGGTACAGTACCCTGACATCCCCTGCCTCAAGCACTGATGAGGTACATCTGAATATTGTTTTCAATCCCGATGCAAGGGAATCAGACATCAGGGGGCTCCTTAACAGTATTGGAGGGACCATTGTAAGCGGACCTGATGAAAACGGTCTCTATGTAATCAGGGTTGATGCCGGAAGGCTGGATGAAATCCTTAAAACCCTGAGAAGATCAAAACTGATAAGGTTTGTCCAGAAGAGGATTTAGACAGATGACACGTGAAAAGTCTCCGTATTTTAAAGGAGAATTTGCATGAAAGGTCCTTTTGTGATAAACTTTAAACTGAAATAAATATATGAGGGATATTCTGAACGACTTCTTCTTTTTCTCACAGAGATCTCATCTCAGAATCTGGGGGTGGGGGTTGTATTTTTTTTAGATAAACGTTAGCAAGGGGAGGCTTTATGGGGAAAAAGACTGCTTCACATTTGATAAGTAAGGTTTTTTCTTATCTTCTGTTTTTTTTGCTGGTTATATCATCTTCTGGGTGGACCCAACCGGTAACAGGACTTGCTGGGGGAAATGACAGCATTCAGATAAAACTGGTTTCTCCGTCATCAGTGGAAAGCGTTGTATCAAAGAAGCCCCTCATAAAATGTATTATTG
The DNA here is from genome assembly GCA_015485235.1 of Nitrospirota bacterium. Taxonomy (GTDB): domain Bacteria; phylum Nitrospirota; class Thermodesulfovibrionia; order Thermodesulfovibrionales; family JdFR-85; genus WFTX01. Next base: position 6,372 of record WFTX01000238.1, read on the forward strand.
AAGGAGAGTTCGCTCCTTCAAGCCTCCTTGTCCTTCTTGACGGTATTGATATTACCGGGGCGATTGAGATTGAATCCGGCGGTTTTTCTTTCAGACCTGTCCAGGTTCTGCCTGCAGGGGGACATACACTAAGTGTAACCATTCAGACCCCTCAAGGATTTCAGGTACAGAAGACATTTACCTTCAATACCCGCCATACCTCTGAATTTGAAGAGGCATATTCAGGGAATAACCTTTCCCTTTTATATGAGGCGGTTATTGAAAAGCCTGATGATGTTACATCAATCCCCCATTCAAAGTTTCTGGCGAACCTGAACAGCAATCTGAAAGTGAAGGAGAAGGCATGGAGCCTCAATTTCAGCACAAATATCAGGTTTATCGACCAGAACCTTCCTGTATACCAGCCCGAGAAAAAGGGACTTAACCTCGCAAACTATCTGCTGACAATAAAATATGACAAGTCGCCCTTTACTGTCGGGGCAGATATGGGTGATCTCCAGTTGAACGAGACAATGAACACAGTCCAGTATCTTGCAAGGAGAGGAGGGCGGTTTTACCTGAAATACGACGACCTTCAGGTAAACACCTTTGTGGTCCACAGCCAACAGGTCTTCGGGTTTCGAGAAGGACCGGGAATAGAGGGAACAACGGATGACCATATCATTGGGGTATCAGTTGAAAAGACCTTCGTCGAAGGCAGGTACAAGCTAAAAACGGTCTATGTAACAGGTGGAGAGAAGGGGAGCTCTTTCGGGATATTCGCCCCCGGCGGCGGGAAAAAGGGCGATGTGATAGGCCTTTTCGGTACTGCAACGTTTCTTGAAGGAAAACTTAATGCCGAGGCAGAGGTGGACTTTTCCAGTTTTGATGCAGACACCTCGGATGAGTTTGACGCAGAAGAGGATATTGCCTACAGGTTGAAGTTAGGTGGGTATGCAGGCAATATAAACTATTCTGCCGTTTATGAATATATGGGATCAGATTATGAGGTTATAGGGAATCAGGGGCTTCAGAAAAACAGGGAGGGTTTTTCCCTTAATGGCGGCATAACAATCAGACAGTACCACTCATTGAATCTTGCCTATTCCCTGTATCATGACAACGTGGATGACAATGAACTTTACCC
>WFTX01000239.1 GCA_015485235.1 Nitrospirota bacterium
TTCTGAAACAGGCTGCCAGTGTATGCTCATATCAAGCAAATTTACGAAGAAATCATTACAGAGCACCCCGGCTCTTTCAGTGAAGACACCGTGTTTAGTGCCTCCATAATTTGCTCCAAGCATCCGCATCCCGCCTACAAGCACTGTCATTTCAGGCGCAGTCAGTCTTAAGAGTTGTGCCTTGTCAACAAGCATATACTCTGACGGTATATTACATCCACTTCTGACATAGTTTCTGAAACCATCTGCCAGGGGTTCAAGTACGGCAAAAGACTTCACATCAGTCTGTTCCTGGGTAGCATCCACACGGCCTGGTGTAAAGGGCACTCCAATATCATACCCGGCATTCTTGGCAGCCTGCTCAATGGCAGCACATCCACCAAGAACGATGAGATCGGCAAGGGAAACCCTTTTGCCACCCTTTTCTGAACCGTTAAAGTCATTCTTGATACCTTCCAATATCTGAAGCACCCTTACAAGTTGTGCAGGCCGATTGATCTCCCAGTCTTTCTGGGGCAAAAGTCTGATGCGGGCACCGTTTGCCCCTCCGCGCTTGTCAGAGCCCCTGAAGGTGGAGGCCGAGGACCATGCTGTATAAACCAGCTCGGAGATGGACAGTCCTGAGGCAAGAATCCTTCCCTTGAGTTCGGCAGTATCCTCATCATCTATCAATTCGTGATCTAAAGGTGGGAGAGGGTCCTGCCAGAGAAGGTCCTCTTCAGGCACCTCCGGTCCAAGATAACGGGATTTGGGCCCCATGTCGCGGTGGGTCAGTTTGAACCATGCCCTTGCAAAGGCATCGGCTAACTCTTCCGGGTTGTCTTTAAACCTCCGGGCAATCGGCCCGAATACGGGGTCCATCCTGAGTGCCAGGTCGGTAGTGAACATGATGGGGGCATGCCGCTTAGACGGGTCGTGGGCATCAGGAACCAGATTGGCGGCTTCAGGGTCTGTGGCGACCCATTGCCAGGCGCCTGCAGGGCTCTTCTCCAGATTCCAGTCGTATTTAAAAAGGGTCTCTAAAAAGGTGTTGTCCCATCTCGTTGGCGTAGGAGTCCATGCACCTTCAAGACCGCTGGTTATGGTATCAGGGCCCTTTCCGGTACCATAGCTGTTTTTCCAGCCAAGCCCCTGCTCCTCTACAGGCGCTGCTTCAGGTTCAGGTCCGACATATTTGCTTGGATCCGCAGCACCATGGGCTTTACCAAAGGTGTGCCCGCCGGCAATCAAGGCCACTGTCTCTTCATCAGTCATGCCCATACGGCCGAAGGCCTGACGTATGTCCTTTGCTGCTGCAAGGACATTTGGCTCGCCATTGGGGCCCTCGGGGTTTACATAAATCAGGCCCATTTGTGTGGCGGCAAGGGGGCTTTCCAGCTCTCTCTCTCCACTGTGGCGTTCATCACCAAGCCATTCGCTTTCAGGACCCCAGTAGACATCCTCTTCCGCTTCCCAGGCGTCCACCCGGCCTCCACCAAAGCCAAAGGTCTTGAACCCCATCAACTCAAGGGCACAGTTGCCGGCAAGAATCATCAGGTCGGCCCAGGAGATCCTGTTTCCATACTTTTTCTTAATGGGCCAGAGAAGACGACGAGCCTTGTCAAGATTAACATTGTCGGGCCAGCTGTTTAGAGGTGCAAACCGCTGATTACCACTTGATGCACCACCGCGGCCATCTGCAATACGGTAGGTGCCTGCGCTATGCCATGCCATCCTGATAAAAAGGGGTCCATAGTTGCCATAATCAGCCGGCCACCATTGCTGCGAGCTGGTCATGAGTTCATAGAGGTCCTTTTTCAGGGCATGGAAGTCCAGCTTTTTGAATTCCTCGGCATAGTTGAAATCCTTGTCCATGGGTTTGATTACGGACGGGTTCTGGTGCAGGATTTTCAGATTCAACTGCTCAGGCCACCACTTGCTGATAAGATTTCCACCAAGCATGGTGTGTTTGTAACTTCCGCTAACTGATGTTTGCCTTCCTTCCTCGTTCATCCTTGCCCTCCTTCCCTTTTCATGGGGGTTGTGGAGATAACATTGAACTCAACGGCGGGCTGATAGCCGTCCGCTTAAGTGGTTTAGCTGTGTCAGTTCCACTCCCAGACATCCATTGAGAACCCTGTCTGCAGTTCAGGCAGAATTACATTTACCTCTTCAATGGAATTCAAATCAGTTGTGTACGCATATGATTTCGCCTCTATAAAGTAAAAATCTTTACCGCATGAAATGCTGCGAGGTAATGCTCTGAAGTCGTCTGACAAGAGTTGTTCTCCAGCGTTATCAATGCTGATGCTTGTCTCCTTTGCAATTGACTTTACATCGTCATAAACACCTCTTGCTGCAAACAAGAGATGCCCGTTACTCATGAGTGCCTGAATTATTTTTACCCGCCGACCATGATAAGAAATCTCTATATCCCTGGAGCGCCTCCTGATAACACGGCAATAGTATTCAGTCTCGGTCTCTCCTGTTATTCTTTGCCGGAATGCCCTTTCCTGCTCAGCTTCCTGCTCGGTGCGCCGCCTGATCTCCTCTTCCCGCCGGATCATCACCACTCGATTATTCTTTGCTAAATAGCTCTTGGCCTGTACCCAGTCATGATGCCTTGCAAGCAGAGATGTGCTCGGTGGTCCTGCAAACACCACTTTATAGTTGCCAGACCGGTCGGTTGTAACAGGCTCAGAGCAAAAAGGATGACCCATAATTAAGGGAAATCCCCCCTGCATACTCCAGTCCCAGCCCCATCCTGTGTAGCAGAGCCTTACTTCTACATTTTCTATGGGCTTTCCTTGTTCGTCTACGACCTTACCCTCATACAGTTTCGCTTTATAGGATGTGCAACCGCCACCAAAAAGAAGAGTAAATGCTAAAAGCATAGTGAGTTGGATATTTTTAGGACAAGTCATCGTGTTCACTACAGGCTACCGATTTCCATACTGAGACCATACCACTATAGTATTATATTATGTTCATAAC
>WFTX01000240.1 GCA_015485235.1 Nitrospirota bacterium
GGGGAATACGACCTCTTTGTTGAGTACGGCACTCCTGTGGTGGAATTTAAGAACCCGGAAAACCCGTTATATGATTTCTACTACATTCTTGAGAACCAGACATTTCCTTTCAATATAAGTATAAAGGCGGAAGGGGGAGACCTTGTTAACGCCTTTATAACTTTAAACACAACAAACACATCTGTAATGCTGTACAACAACCCTGTTTACACCAAAAATCTGGGAAACATAACAAAAGGAACCTCAATAATACTGACAGACGGAAACATAACAACTTTAAACTCTTACGGAGGAACTTTCCTTGAGTCAAATGCAACAATAACAACTTACGAATACAATCATTCCAATTATTTTGAAACACTGAACAGCCAGTTTGTAATACCTCCGAGAGTGTTTGTAAATGAAACTGACATAAATATGAGCAATTTAATAGGTATAGAGGTCAAATTTGCAGGAGTTTTTGACGGCTCAACAGAAAACCGGTCTGATATAAGTCTCTCCATAAATTCTGTTCTTGACAATTTCTGGACAACATACTCTGCGGATTTCAAAGGAAACACCACAACAACCCAGTGTTTTGATGAAATAGATTCCTCTAATGTAAACCTTGCACTTCAGGCTGAGGTGAGTTATTAGAGTCACACTTCGGAAGTGTGAGTCCCGGGCAAACTTCCGCCCTTCCGCTCTACAGTGCCCTACCCGCTATACGCTATACGATTTCTTCTTGACCTCAACCTCAACCTAAGCCTTAACCTTTGCAGGTTCCGGCCAGACCTGATCGTATCGATGACCCGAACCCGCTTAAAGATAACCCTCTCACTCTGTCTTTGCAATGTTCAGGTTCATTCGCCGGCCCGCGCCCTCCAGACAATACCCTTTGCGGTTTTTATCGCCTCGAGCATACTTGATGGGTCGGCAAGGCCCTTCCAGGCGATATCATAGGCTGTTCCATGATCAGGAGAGACCCTCACAACAGGGAGCCCCACGGTTATATTCACCCCTTTATCAAAGGCAATCATCTTGAGAGGGATCAAACCCTGGTCATGATACATCGCCACAACTATATCCAGTTCTCCGAGGTAGGCCTTCCGGAAGATAACGTCAGGTGGCAGAGGTCCGGTTACATCGACCCCCTCTGCCCTCGCCCTCTGAACGGCAGGCAAGATAATCCTTTCTTCCTCATCACCAAAGAGCCCGGCCTCACCAGCATGGGGGTTGAGGCCGGAGACCCCGATCCCTGGATTCCGCATACCAAGCATCTCCGCCCCCCTCCGGGCAAGGATTATCTTCTCATATACGCCCTCTTCACTGAGCCTTCGGGGAACCTCACTGAGAGGTAGATGGGTGGTTACAAGCATCACCCTCAGCGGTCCTCCTGCGAGCATCATCCCGTAACTCTTCGTTCCTGTCAGCTCTGCAAGCATCTCCGTATGGCCCGGCCAGTTGTATCCAGCGCTGTGAAGGGCCTCCTTTGAGATCGGTGCCGTCACCATCGCGGAGAACCGCCCCTCAATACAGCCATTCAAAGCGGCATGAATACACTCATAGGCCGCTCTGCCCCCTTCTGCGGTCGGGCGCCCCCTTGTTTTAAAGACAGCCCTGTCCATGGCCTTGAGACTTTCCGGCTCTTCAATGCTTACCCCCCCCCAAATCTCAAGTCCGGCCAGTGCAAGGGCATCTTCCATCACGGCCTTCTTGCCGATAATCACAATATCCCTCTGATCTTCAGGAGGGAGGAGCCTGAGGGCCTTCCAGATAACCTCAGGGCCGATCCCCCCGGGGTCACCCATGGTTATGGCTATTTCCTTGCCGGACACGGGTTTAGTTTATAATAGATGGCCGTGAAATTTACAGTACTCAGAACCGATGGCTCTGCCCGGGCAGGGGTTATGGAGACAGCACGGGGGATAATACATACCCCCCAGTTCATGCCTGTCGGGACACAGGGAACAGTAAAGGCGATGAGTTCTGAAGAACTCCTCTCAATAGGGGCGGAGATCATTCTGGGGAACACCTATCACCTCTACCTCAGACCTGGAACTGATGTGATAGATGCCCTCGGCGGGCTTCACAGGTTCATAAGCTGGCCCGGCCCCATACTTACTGACAGCGGGGGTTTTCAGGTCTTCAGCCTTGCAAGGCTCCGGGATATAACGAATGAAGGTGTGACCTTCAACTCCCACATTGACGGCTCATCTCACTTTCTCTCACCTGAAAAGGCGATGGAGATCCAGAGGGCGCTCCGCTCTGATATTGCCATGTGCTTTGATGAGTGCCCACCCTATCCGTCATCGTACGATTACATTGCAAGGTCCCTCCGGCTCACAACGGAGTGGGCGAAACGTTGCAGGGAGGCTATCCCGCCGGGCTCGAAGACCGCGGTCTTCGGTATATTCCAGGGAGGTGTGTTCAGGGAGCTGAGAAGAGAGAGCCTTGAAGAGATTGTAGAGATAGGCTTCGAGGGCTATGCCGCCGGGGGGTTGAGCGTGGGTGAGCCAAAGGACCTGATGCATGAGATAATCACTTATACCGCTCCCATGATGCCTCCGGAGAGGCCGAGGTACCTGATGGGTATCGGAGACCTCAGAGATGTGCTTCTGGCTGTTGAGTCGGGATACGACATATTTGACTGTGTGATGCCTACGAGGAATGCCAGAAACGGAACCCTTTTTACCTCCAGGGGCCGGCTGAGCATCAAGCGGGCCGAGTTCAAGAGGGACGACTCACCCATCGATCCGGACTGTGCCTGCCCCACCTGTCTGAAATACAGCCGTGCCTACCTCCGGCACCTCTTTCTTGCCAGGGAGATACTCTCCATGCGTCTGAACACCATCCATAACCTGAGTTTCTACATGCGCTTCTTCAGGGAGATGAGAGAGGCGATCATGAAGGGAAGGTTCAAAGAATTCAAAAGCCGGTGGCTTCCGGTTCTTGAAGAGAATTTCCGGTAGGCTACATTCCATCCTCCATCATTAGGGGACTCCTCTTTTCACTCCTCATCCTCCTGTCGGCATGCTCCAGGAGTTCTTCAAAGGTTGTTCCGTCATCAGGATATACGGCCAGCCCCATGCTCACACCGCAGCAGTCCCTGTTCATCAGTAGCTGGATCTGCTTCCGTATACGCGCCGCTGTCTCCTCGCATCCCCTTCTGTTGGAGCCAGGGAGGATCGCCACAAACTCATCCCCTCCGAAACGTGCAACATAATCGCTCTTCCTTACACCATGGCTTATACTCTCAGCGAGGTGCTTAAGTATTCTGTTTCCCGCAAGATGTCCCTTTGCCTTGTTATATTCTCCGAAGTTGTCTAAATCAATAAAGATGAGGCCCAGCGGCCGGTTCTCCCTCTTTGCCCTGACCAGTTCCCTGTTCAAGGTCTCGATAAGTCCCCTGTAGTTGATCGTCCCTGTAAGCTCATCCTTTGTGATCATGGATTTTGCCTGTTCATACCGGGCTGCATTGGAGAGGGCGGAGATGAATGCCCTCTGGGAGAGGAGGGCCTCTATTCGTCTTATATCCCGCTTCCTGAGCCTGCCCTGCCGCCGTCCGGCGATAAACGCCCCGAAGGGGGAGAAATATGTGCAGTCATAACAGTCCCTGAACCATTCATCCAGTGGTTTTTTCTGCCCCCCTCTCATGCACCTGTGTCCTCCGTAACACCTCCTTACAAGCCGTCCCACCCCTTCGTGATAGAACTGGATCTCCTCTATCATCACCGGGTGAAGAAGAAACTCCTCCAGACCGGTTCTTTCAGAGAGGATGAGGTCGGTGGTGGACCTGAGCATCTCTTTCCGGCAGAGAACGGCCCGGTTCAGGAGGCATGACTGAAAGAGCAGGCTTTCCCGGGAGAAGGGTATGGGGTCGGAACCAGCCCCTCCGTGCTCGCAGAACCAGACCTCGTTCCTGAGCCTGTCTATCATGAGGGGTTTGAGATAAAGCCCTGCAACCTGCTCTGTAACAAGGTGAGCTGCCTTCAGAAGAATCTCCGAGGTCTCAAGGGATGAATGAAACTCCTCTGACGAGGCAATAATTGTCCTGAGAAACCTGAGACGCCTCATAAAGAAGCCAAGGATGTAGCCCAGTACAAACAGGAGCAGTACCGGGATTACCAGATAAACAAAGGGTAGTTCAAAAGGGTCCCACACCTTTTAACCCCTCCTTTTAATGCGGCCTTTCCCCCACTTTGGGTAAAAACCCCCTTAAATTTTTTAAATCTTGTACTTGTTCAGCTTCGTCCTGAGGGTATTTCTGTTGATCCCGAGTAATTCCGCAGCCCTCAGTCTGTTCCCGCCGGTCGTCTCCATTGCCAGTTTGATAAGGGCCCTTTCCACCTCGGAGATCACTGTATCGTACAAGGCGATCCCGCCGATCTTCTGAATCTGGGGCATATAGGCCTTCAGCTTGCCCCTCAGAAAGTCCTCAACCGTACACTGATAGAATGTCCTGACCTCTGCCCGGAGCCTCTGGAATTCCCTCGCCCTCTGAAGGAGTATCCCCAGTTCGTCTGCTTCCACAGGCTTCAGCAGGTAGAAAAAGGCATTGTCCTTAAGTGCCTGAATACCGAGGGAGCGGGCCGTGCCGTCAACAAAGACGATGTATACCTGATCATTGTTCAGTGTGTTCAGGTTGTGGAGGCATTCTAAACAGTCTCCATCGGGCAGAATGCAATCAACCACTACGATCTGAGAGTCCTTTGAGGCCCGTACAGCAGTCTGGATGTCCTTTTTCCGCCTGACAGAAAACCCCTGCTCACGGGCAACCTCCTTCACAAGTTCAGCTATTACGTGGTCACTGGTTACAAGCAGGATTTCTTCCTCGGGTATTGACAAAATGCCTCGCTCCTTTATAGTATAGTAGTATAGAAACTAATTAACTAACAGGAGGTTCATATGCCCCTCTACGAATACATATGTAGCAAATGCAAGGAGACCTTCACTGTATTACAGAAGGTCGGAAGTACAGAACAGGATACCACATGTCCCCGTTGTGGTTCAAGGGAGGTGAAGAAGCTCGTTTCTTCCTTTGCCTGTGGTATCGGTTCATTTTCATCTTCCGGGGGCTCCACCGGCTTTAGCGGCGGCACCTGAGGCCCCTCCTTCTGCTGAGCAGTTGCCCGGCTAAATGCAAGAACAATACCAGAAAGGGGATGGAGAAGCGGGTTGTTTCCTCCATCCCTTTCCATTTTATGATATCTTCTGAGTCTCTTCTCCTTCCTTAATTAAACCGGTTAGTGATACTCTATCAGTGTCGTAGAATTGTAAAATAGTTATGATTATATGGCCGACACCGGCGCGCTAATAAGTGAAGTGGTAATCCCGGCCGCGGGACTGGGGACGAGGATGAGGGAGGTCTCCGGAGGGAGACCAAAGGAACTGCTCCTCCTTGATGGAAGGCCTGCTATCCAGCACACCATTGAAGAGGCCTACCTTGCAGGCATCAGAAAGTTCGTCGTTATTATCAGGAAAGACAAAGAAGTACTGAGGCGGTATCTTGAGCAGGGGGAGGGAGTCCAGGGCGTTAGTGACGAGTGCCTCACGAGCCTGGAAGAAGTAAGGCGGCGCTCCTCCTTCCACTTCTGCTATCAGGAAGAGCCAACAGGTGAGGCCGATGCAATAGCCCTTGCCCGGGATTACATAGAAGGTGAAGCCCTGGGGATCATCTATCCCGACAACCTTGCCTTCCCTACCGGAGAGATGATGAAGGGCCTTGTTGAGACCTATGAATACCTTGGTGAAGATGTGGTCGGCCTTGTAACAGTCAGCCCTCAGACGGCAAAGGGGATGGGGGATTCAGGACACCTTGACCTTGAGCCCCTTGGTAATGACCTCTTCCGGATAAAAAGGTTTCTGCCGAAAAGCCGTGGCCCCTTCAGGCTCCGCTTTCCGGGAGAAATGCGGTCAACGGGTTTTTCCGTCTCAAGGAGAAAGATCTTTTCTGTGATTGAGAGACTGAAGGGC
>WFTX01000241.1 GCA_015485235.1 Nitrospirota bacterium
TCTCATATATATCACCTCCTGTATTACAATACACTACATTAAATAAAAAATTCAATCCTTATCGTTGTCTTTGAAAGTCTTATAAAAGGCTCTTTTTTCAAAAAACAAGCCTAACTGTCAACACAGTTCGCGACTAAGCCAAAATAAGAAAGCCCCCGAGATATCTCCGGGGTTTTCTTTTGACTCTGAAGGAGTCTGGCCTTCCCGCTGTGAGATAACACGCTAATTTGAACAAGCATATATTGAGTTAATGAGGACAGTACACTAAACATATTGAAAATAAAAGAAAAAATGACCATGTAATCTCTGAAAGGCTTGAAAAATAAGGAATCTCTTGAAAAGGTGTAACTAATTGATTTTAAAGGATAAAATGGCGGGGTGGACGGGACTCGAACCATTCCTTTATCTTTTTTTCTTTTTTGTTTTCAATAAGTTAAAAAAGGTTGTTTTGCCTTTTTGCACCATTTGTGAACCAACTAATGTGAACCACCACCTTTGGTTTCCCTTAATGGTCTGACATTGGTTTCAAACATACCTCTCAAAAGTTCAACGTCGTGTTTGGCGTATTTTTCAACCGATGCTCTATCGGCATGACCGAGAGCCTTTGAAAGCATTTCAAGAGAGAAGCCCTGCTTTAGTCTATCAGTAGCCCATGAGTGCCTTGTACCATGATACATGGATATTTCAGGTATCCCTGCTTTTTTTCTGGCTCTATGCCAGATTTTTCTCATGCTTTCTGGGTGGTATGGTCTTCCTGCCTTGTTTAAAAAGACATACTCATCAGGGAAACGGTTTTTCAAGATACTGAGGTCAAACTCTGGGGAAACAGGCAGGTAGTAATCCTTTTTGTTTTTACGTTTTCTTTCTCCAAATTCATCAATGGTTCTTTCTATGTGAACAACCATCTTTTCAAAGTCAAAGTCCTTTACTTTCAGTGCCCTTGCCTCTCCTGGACGGACAGGGTGGAGCATAAGAAAGTGAAAGATAGGCCGATGATGAACATCCATACAATCAAGAATTTTTATTTGAGCCTCACGGGTGATAATGTAGATGGGTGGTTCTGGTGGGCTTATTTTCGGTATAGATGGAACTCTGGCAATTGCCTCTCTTTGATAAAGCCAGAGGAGGAAGTTTTTTAGTGCATCCATTATGTTTTTCTTTGTCTTAAGAGAAAGGTTTTGAGGTAACCAATGATAAAAATCCTCAATGTCTCCTGCTGTAATCTTCCTCAAGTCTGTCTGCTCAAAATAAGGAAGAAAGAATTGGTTGACATAACGATTTAGTTCCCTAATATAAGTCGGAGATTTCTCGTTTTTTGTTTTCAGCCATTTAGGAAAAAGATTTTTCCCTCTGAACTGCTCAATCTCTTTTGGTAAATAATTCGCCGGGGAAAAAATACCTTTGTCTATATCAAGCCTGATCAATTCAAGTAGCCTGTGAGCACGCTTGTAGGAATCCAGTATGTGCCCGTCTGGATCTCTTGAAATTCTGTATTTATTGCCTTGCCAGTAGAGAAATATGTAGTAAGTTCTTGGATAGGTCTTACATTCAGGACAATATATACCGATTTCTTCTACGATGTGGAATTTTTCCCCGCATTTTGGACACTTCTCCCGTGTCCGCACTTTTCCCTTCATACACACCCTCTGGTCCCGAGATTCTAACGAACTGACAATATTGTAAGTTTGTATCAGATCATCTGTCAAGGCAAGGTCTTTCATGAAATTGTATTACCTCTCGTTTTTCTTGCCATGAGAAGAGGTAATACAAGAACATAGAGCAATCAATCAGTAGACCACGAAAAGCACCTGGGAAGTTTTCTCGGGTGCTTTTTTTATTCCCCTGACGGGGGATTCCTGCCTATAACAAACATTCAGGAGGTATTTATGGGAACCCCATCAATAGTATTCTGCCTATGCGGAGCAAAATTTTTTTACATTGAGGGGATCGCAGAAAAATGTCCCCAGTGTAATGCCGAATTCAAAAAGATCAACACAGATACTGACAAAGGAGGTGAAGTATGCCAGGAAAGAAATTGCCTGACGCCGAAGAAGTCAGGCGAAAGTCAATAATTGACTATCTAACTCGCAAGGGATACACCCCGATCTGGCAGGGAGAAGAGGTGAGGTTCCTGTCTCCGTTCAGACAGGAGAAAAATCCATCCTTCTTCGTCAATCCGGAGAAAAACCTCTGGTATGATTTCGGGACAGGGGAAGGAGGAGACATCATTTCTCTTGTCCAGAAGATCGAGGGTGTGGATTTCCTTGAGGCAATAGCCTATCTCGAAAACGACTGCATTGAACCCGTGACAGTTACAAAGCAGGGAAGTACAACAGCGGTCCCATACCCGAAGGCACGGGAAGCCAGGTATTTCTATCGGGCGATCAAAAGGACCTCAAGCGAGGTCTTTGTCGCCCGTTTCTTCAAGCGGAATGGCCTGAACATCCATCCATCAATAGGTGCTGTAGAGTATAAGGCCATGTCGGGGCAAAGGTTCATCGCAATACCCTGTCCCACTCCAGACCGCATATTCGGTCTAGAGTGCAGGGGTGTCAATGACGATGGCACGGATACCTACAGGGATGGACAGAAGATAAGAAAGACCACGGGGCACAAACTCCCCTGGCTTTTCAAGAGAAAAGGCAAGGAATGTCTTGTTACTGAGAGTATCATAGATGCCCTGAGCGGTGAGATACTCTTCGGTTTTGACGGGACTTTGCTGGCACTAAACGGCGTTGGAAACATCAAGTATCTTCCAACGATATGTGAAAGTAACGGCCTACAAACGGTGTATCTTGCCCTTGACAACGACCAGGCCGGGCAGGATGCCCAGAGAAAGGCCGTATCCATCCTGAAAAACACCGTAAAGGTGGAAATCATAACGGATCACCATGAAGCAGGGGTCAAGGATCTTCATAAACTCCTTGAACTCAGGCTTGGTGCTGAAGACGAGAAAACCAAACTGAAGGAGGTAGCACTATGAAGGAAATCAGACTTGAGAAACTCGCCATAGAAAACTTCAAGGGCATAAAGGAACTCACGGTAGAGTTCTCCGGTGCCACAACAAACATCTATGGCGACAATGCAACAGGAAAAACCTCAATATTCGATGCCTATTTGTGGCTTTTATTCGGAAAGGACAGCCAGGGGAGAGCAGATTTCGAGGCAAAACCTCTGGATAAGGACGGAGAGCCCATCCACGGAGTGGAGACGAAGGTGGTAGGCGCGTTTTTTGTGGGCGGGAAGCCGCTCGTTCTCTCGAAGGTTTACAAGGAGAAGTGGACCAAAAAGAGAGGACAGGCAAAGCCCGTGTTCACTGGTCACACCACCGAGCATTTCGTAGATGGTCTTCCTGTGAGCAAGAAGAAGTATGACGAGAAGGTAGGTGAACTTCTCAACGAGAAGACCTTTCATCTACTTTCGGATATAACTTACTTCAATGAAAAGATCAAATGGGAAGAGAGACGGAGGATTCTCCTCGATGTTTGCGGAAACATCACGGATGCGGATGTAATCGCATCTGATCCGAAGTTCTCTCCACTTTCGGAGTTTCTTGAGAGGCAGGCACCAGAGGAGAGAAAGAAGATACTCCAGCAGGATGCAAGACGTATCAACAAGGAGCTTGAGCAGATCCCCGTAAGGATATCCGAGCAGGAGAGGATACTCTCAGGCAGTGAGAATCTTCCTGACGAGGAGTATCTCAGGGGCATACTCGACGAGAAGAAGGCACTTCTCAAAGAGAAGCAGGCCGAGCTTCTCAGGGCTGAGAACAACGCTCAGGTTATAGACCTTCAGAAAAAGAGGGCAGAACTCCAGAGAAAGATTAATCTTCTTGAGGCCGAACACAAGAAGGCTGTAGAGAAGGCGGAGAAGGACAGAAAGGATGCCCTCTATGAGAAGGAAAAGGAGGTCAATGACCTGAAAGCGGAAATCTCACGCACCGATGAGGACATCAAGCACAAAGAGAAGACGGTGAAAGAGACAGAGGCCAAGCTAAACGAACTCCGGAAGTTATGGGACGGTGAAAACGGAAGGGAGTTTGAATATACCCCGGAACCTGCATGTCCCACCTGTGGCCAGGAACTCCCCTCTGAGAAGGTAGAGGAGGCCAGAAAAAAGGCACTTGAAGACTTTAACAGAAGAAAGGCCGGACGGCTTTCTGAAATAACAAAAGAGGGTAAGGCAACAAGGGAAAAACTTGAGGTCGTGAGAAAGGGATTGCAGTCTCTCAGAGAGAAGAAAGAAGCATTGGAGAAGCAGAAGAAAGAAGCAGAGTCTGAAGCAATAAGCCTGATCGAAGAGCCTCTGATATATCCCGAACCGCCTGACGACCTCTTTGCGATGGCAACGGAAGTTGAACGGCTTACCTCGCTCATCGAGAAAGCACAGACCGAGGGAATACCTACCGAACCACTCAAAGAGGAAATCGGCAGACTGGAAGCAGAGATGAGAGAGGCAGAGTCAAAAGTCGCCTCTTACGAGGTGGTAAGTAAGGCTCAGGCAAGGATCGAGGAACTCCGGAAGGAGGAACGGGATCTTGCAGAGCGGTATGAGAATATCCAGGAGGAGATATATCTTCTTGAGGAGTTCACAAGACGGAAGGTAAGGATCATCGAGGAAAGGGTAAGTGATCTCTTCAGTCTTGCCCGTTTCAGGCTCTTTGAGGAGCAGATAAACGGCGGGCTGAAAGAGACCTGTGAAACCGTTTATAACGGAATACCTTATCAGAACTTAAATAATGGCATGAGGATCAACATCGGGCTTGACATCATCAACACTCTTTCCCGTCACTATGGGGTGAGCGTTCCGGTCTGGGTTGACAATGCCGAGAGTGTAACAAGTCTCATTAACACAAACGGCCAGATCATCCGTCTGGTCGTATCGGAGCAGGACAGGGCTCTGAGAATAACAAACGAAAACAAGGAGGTAAAAAACTATGTCACAGAGACAGATGGAGACAGGGAAGCCATCACAGGCACAGAGGCAAACGATGCCGGAACTCTCTTCACTGACGAGAGAGACACTCGCATTGCTGGATAACTACAAGAACCTGGGCTTGATGTTCCCGCAGGGCTACAATGTGAAGAACGAACTATCACGTGCTTTGCTCAAACTCGTGGGGCAGAAGACAAAGCATGGCCCGGTTCTCCAGGTCTGCACAAAGGAGAGCGTCGTAAACGCTCTGCTTGACATGTGCATCCAGGGATTAACCGTAAATCAGGGGTATTTCATTCCCTATGACAATGTCCTGACCTTTCAGCGTTCATACTTCGGGACTGTAGCCCTCATGAAGAGGCTCACTGGTGCAAAGAACATCGTTGCTCAGTGCGTATACAAGGGAGACGAGTTCGAGTATGAGATCGAAAACGGCATCTCCCGAGTGACGAAGCACAAGAGCGGGTTACAGAACATGGTCAAGGAAAACGTCATTGCTGCATATGCCATCATCAGCTTCGAGGATGGCAGGCAGTACGCGGAGATCATGCCACGGAGTCAGATCCTGGCTGCCTGGAGGATGTCGAGGGCTTGTCCCTTCGGCCAGGATGGCAAACTCAGGAGAGACAGCACGCACTACCTCTATTTCGAGGAGATGGCGAAGCGTACGGTAATCCAGAGGGCATGTAAGATCATGCTCAATTCGGCAGTAACCGATCCTTCAGGGGCTTTAATAGTCCAGAAGCTGAACGAGGAGATTGAGGAGGCAAGCGAGATGGCACTTGAGCTAGAGACCACAGAGGCCATCGAGAACATGGAGGTCCTCGAACTTCCAGAGGAAACACCATCTGAGACAGGCGAGGCACCGGAGGTTGAGACTGAACCTGAACCGGCACTCGCAGAGAGACCCTTCTAATGCTGGAGATAACCAGCATAGGGAGCAGTAGCAGGGGAAACTGTTATCTGTTACAGTCAGGAGACTCTTCGCTGCTTCTTGAGTGTGGCTTTTCAATAAAGGAGATACGGGCGGGGCTTCCTGTCCGTATCTCATCTTTGGATGGCTGTCTAATAAGCCACGAACACAAAGACCACTCAAAAGCTATAAGGGATCTCCTCAGGATGGCAGTTGACTGCTATATGACGGAAGGAACGGCCGGAGCCCTGGGAATTGCGGATCATCACAGGGGCCACACGATAGTGGCAGGAAAGGTGATGAAGGTATCTGACTGGACAATCCTTCCCTATCCAACCATTCATGATGCAAGTGAGCCTGTGGGCTTCGTGATCCAGAAGGGAAAAAACAAACTTCTCTACGCCACAGACACGAGGTATCTGAATGTGACTGTGGCGGGGATAACTCATCTGATGGTCGAGTGCAATTACATACTCGACCTTTTGAAGGAAAACACAGCTTCCGGGCTTGTCCCGAGGAGCGTAAAGAACAGGGTTTTGAGGACCCACATGGGGCTTGATACCCTGATAAAGTATCTCAGGAAAATCAATACAAAGACAATCAAACAGATATGGCTTCTTCACCTGAGTGATCTGAACAGCGATGAAGAGCGCATCTTGAAGACTGTTCAGGGAATCACGGGCAAAGAGGTCATAATCGCATAGAAAGGAGGAAAAATGAAGATAATATTAAACTGCAAAGAGTTAAGGAAAAAGCTTGCACAGATAAAAGGCATATCCGGTTCGGCAAAGGTGATCGCATCGTTTCCTTTTTCATCTCATTTCCTGCTTGAAATAAAGGGAAACAGCGGGAGCATCTTTGCAACCGATCAGGAAACGGCAATCAAGCTTTTTCTTTCAGTAGAAGAGACTGAGGGTGATGCAAAGCTCTGTATCAATACAGGGGTGCTCTACGATATAGTGAATGAACTTGATACAGAGACAATCACCATTGAAGCGAAAGACTCCGAGCATGTGGTTGTCAAGGCCGGAAAAAGCAAGTTCAAGATGAACTGCTCAGACCCGGATGTATATCCCCAGTGGAACGACCCTCTTTACGAGGGGAATGTTTATACTGTGGTGCTTCCCGCAAAGAGGCTTCTTGAGATGATAGAAAAGACCCTCTTTGCAGCAGGGGAGTCAGATACGAGATTCACTCTGAACAGTCTGCTCTTCCACATTGAACCAGACTGGTTCAGACTGGTAGCCACAGATGGCTCGAGGCTTGCCATGATAACGGACTACGAGGCAGAGACTCCTGCTCTCAAAGACCCTCTCAAGGTGATAGTGCCAAAAAGGGCATCTCTGGGACTGAGGAAACTCCTGAAGGACGAACCTGGTAGTGTTCAGATCACGATTACTGAAAAACTGGTCTGGTTTCTCCTTGAAGGCGGGGTATCTTTCCTTACACGCACAATAGAGGGAAATTACCCGCCCTACGAGGATATAATTCCGAAATACGAAAATATGGCTTCCATCTCGAAGGAAGAATTCAGAAAGGCTCTCAGGCTTGCCTCGATAGTGGCAAGTGAAAACGGGAGTGTGGTAAAGCTGGAAGGCCAGAGTAAAAGTCTAACGGTAAAGGCAGAATCCCCTACAGGTAACTTCAATGATGATATACAGGAGATCTACGGGGAAATGCCGGAATCGACAGGGTTCAATTACAGGTATCTGCTTGAGGCAATCGAGAGAATGGAAGGAGAGACCATATATTACAGGTTTGACCCAGAAGAAAAGCTCTCACCAGTTGTCCTGACAGGCGATGACACTGACTTTCTCTATGTGGTTATGCCAGTCAGGTTATGAGGTATTCGGGCGACAAGAGTAATACATTAGTATAGAGCATAACCCAGTAGGGACGCACCGAAAAGGCACTCACGGTTTTACCTTGAGTGCCTTTTTTTATTTTCAAATTTGTTTTTCAGGAGGAAACAACTATGTATAACAAGGTGATCTTTGCAGGAAATCTAACAAGAAATCCTGAGATTCGTTACACCTCGTCTGGAACGGCAGTAACGACAATTACCCTTGCTGTGAATACAAAAGTCAAACAGGGTGATGAGTACAAGGACGAAGTGCTGTTTATTGATGCAGTTGTATTCGGCAGACAGGCCGAGAATATAGTCCAGTATCTCGGAAAGGGGAATCCCGTAATCGTTGACGGGAGACTCCGGGAGAGAAGGTGGGAATACGAAGGTAAGAAGATGCGCAAGATGGAGGTTGTATCGAACAATGTGCGTTTTCTGCCAAAGGGAAGCAGCAACGGAAACGGGTCATCCTCACAGGAGACGGAGGCTGACCCTGAATTCGTCCCGCCGGAGACTACGGAACTCGAACCATTCTAAAACTGTAAAAGCACCCTGTAGTCCTCTATGGGGTGCTTTTTTTAACAAATAAGGAAAGGAGGTTTATATTATGAACATGAAGTTAGAAACACAAGAGATACCACTTACAGAGAATGCCAGAAGGGTTCTTGAGAGAAGGTATCTCAAGAAGGACGACCAGGGCAATATAATAGAGACCCCTGAAGACCTTTTCAGGAGAGTGGCAAAGGCAATTGCATCGGCAGATGCCGAATACGGACATAGTGCTGACGAGATTGCAGAAACTGAAGAGACTTTTTACCAGATGATGGCACGCCTTGAGTTTCTTCCGAACAGTCCCACACTGATGAATGCCGGAAGGAGACTCGGACAACTCTCTGCCTGTTTTGTCCTGCCCATTGATGACTCAATGGAGAGCATCTTTGATGCGGTAAAGAACGCTGCCATAATCCACAAATCAGGAGGCGGGACGGGATTCAGTTTTTCCCGCCTTCGTCCTTCAGGTGATACGGTAGGGTCAACCAAAGGTGTGTCCTCTGGCCCGGTATCCTTCATGACTGTGTTCAATACAGCCACTGAAGCGGTCAAGCAGGGCGGAACCCGGAGGGGGGCAAATATGGGGATGCTCAGGGTGGACCATCCGGACATCCTCGAGTTCATCACCTGTAAGGATGACAATGACAAGATGAATAACTTCAACATCTCAGTGGCCCTCACAGAGGAGTTCATGAAGGCGGTAGAGACTGACAGCGATTACAACCTTGTAAACCCGAGGACGGGTAAGGTGGTGAAGACACTCAGGGCACGGGATGTTTTCGATCTGATCGTGAAACATGCCTGGGGCAACGGTGAGCCCGGCATCGTCTTTCTTGACAGGATAAACGATGCAAACCCCACCCCGGAGGTGGGAGCAATCGAGAGTACCAACCCCTGTGGTGAGCAACCCCTTTTGCCTTACGAGTCCTGTAACCTCGGATCTATCAATCTTGTAAAGATGATAGACAATCGAGAGGATCTTGACAATGTAGTCAGCCCTTTTGGTGGAATAGACTGGGAAAGACTCAAAAAGACGGTTCACAGTGCGGTTCACTTTCTTGACAATGTGATAGACGTAAACAAATACCCCCTGCCCCAGATAGCCGAGATGACACGGGCAAACCGTAAGATCGGCCTCGGTG
>WFTX01000242.1 GCA_015485235.1 Nitrospirota bacterium
ACATTATAATATCTCATCCGCTCGCCTCCGCTCACTGGGCATTTTCAAAGCCTTGCCACCTCCCTGTAATATTATTTTGTACAGAAGTATTTGCAAACCCGAAAAAGGCGAGATAGGACAGGTGGATTGGTATATTGGGCAAGGCTTGTCACTGGTCATTGGTTATTTCTCGCCTTTCTCGCGTTCATCTCGTCTGTCTCGTTCGCTATCAACGCAACAAACGCAATTAACGCTGATAACGTAGAACCCGGAACGTAGAACGCACAAACGCTCACCCTCCTCTGTCAAGAGAGCGGTACTGGATCGCCTCGGATACATGTTCGGACCTGATCAGGTCCGAGCCCTCAAGGTCTGCTATGGTCCGGGAGACCTTCAATATCCTTGAGTAAGCCCTGGCGCTCAGGCTCATCTTCTCCATGGCCGATTCGAGTATATTCCGTGCCTGATCATCAAGCCTGCAGAACTTCCTGATATGGCGTGTATGCATCTGGCCGTTACAGTAAATCCTCTCTTCCCTGTACCGCTTGACCTGGATCTCCCTTGCCTTCATTACCCGTTCCCGGATTGTCTCCGAGTTCTCGGCAGGCAGGTCGCTTGAGAGTTTGCTGTAGTCCACTGCAGGCACCTCGATATGGATGTCTATCCTGTCAAGGAGGGGGCCTGATATCTTCCTCCTGTACCTCTGTATCTGTGATGGCGTACAGACACACTGCTTCCTCTCATCCCCCCAGTGGCCACAGGCACAGGGGTTCATCGCCCCGACGAGCATGAAGGATGAGGGAAAAGAGACGGAGGCAACAGCCCTGGAGACAGTCACCTCACCGTTTTCTATGGGCTGCCGGAGGACCTCAAGGACATTCCGCTTGAACTCGGGAAGTTCATCCAGAAAGAGGACCCCGTTATGAGCCAGTGAGACCTCGCCGGGCCGGGGGTACTGTCCACCGCCGATCAGGGCAACATCAGAGATGGTATGGTGGGGCGTTCTGAAGGGCCTTGTTGCAAGCAGGGCATGATCTGAGTTCAGCACACCGGCAACGCTGTGGATCTTGGTCGTCTCAAGGGCCTCCTCGAAGGTCATGTTCGGAAGGATCGTCGGGAGTCTCCTGGCAAGCATGGTCTTTCCTGAGCCAGGGGGTCCGATCATCAGGATATTATGCCCGCCTGCTGCGGCAACCTCTATCGCCCTCTTTGCATGCTCCTGCCCCTTCACCTCGGAAAAGTCCGCATCATATCTTGACGCCCTCTTCAGAATCTCTGAAAGGTCTATCCTGTAAGGTGCCAGGTCCTTCTCAGCCCTCAGGAACTCCGCCACCTCGATCAGGGATTCCAGGCCGTAAACAGGTATCCCATCGACAACCGCTGCCTCAGGGGCATTGTCCACAGGGATGATTATCCCCCTGAGCCCCATCTCCCTTGCCCTCAGGGCGATAGGGAGGCTCCCCTTCACGGGTTTGAGCCTTCCGTCAAGGGAGAGTTCACCGGTAATCATGTATCTGTCAATGCCATCGGCAGGTATAACACCTTCAGAGGCGAGGATCCCCACGGCAATGGGGAGGTCAAAGGCAGAGCCCTCCTTTTTCAGATCGGCCGGTGCCATATTGATGGTCACCTGCTTGAAGGGAAAGATGAAGCCGGAATTCTTCAGTGCTGCCCGCACCCTGTCCCGGCTCTCCTTCACAGCAGTATCAGGAAGCCCCACAAGGGAGAAATGGGGAAGTCCCCTGTTGGTGATATCCACCTCAACCTCAACAGGGGCTGCATCAATCCCTACAAGGGTTGCACTCAACACCTTGGAAAGCATTCCTAAAATTATAGTAATGACCGGCCTAAAATTCAAGTCTGATTTGACAAAACACTCCGGGATGGAGAAAATATCCTGGAGTGTTTTGTCTGAAAGGAGTTATCAATAGTGCCTTTTTTGCCTGAAAATCGCATATCTCCATCTCGAGCCAGGCTCAGGCAGGTCATCTTCCTTACCTGTCTGACCATACTCTTTCTGCCCGCCCTTGCAAAGGGTATGTCTCTGCTCACACCGGAAGAGATATTCCCTCTCAAGATTGATGGCCTTCAGTATGAGGTGCCTGCCCTTGTCCTTGAAGGTCCCTCTCTGGATGATAAGGACGTAAAAACACCGGAACCTCTGACTGAGGAGGCCGGCAGAGAGAGGGATTATGTCATCCTGACCGCCTACGACAGGGATGCATCCGTAAGAAGGATGGTGGAGAAGCAGATCAACCTCTACCTTACCACGAGGAGAAAGACCTTCCAGAAATGGCTTGAGCGTTCCGGAAGGTTCCAGTCACTGATACGCGATGTCCTTGAAGAAGAGGGCCTTCCCCCTGACCTGGTCTACCTGCCCCTGATTGAGAGCGGTTACAGGCTCTCGGCAAGGTCCAGGGCGAGGGCGGTCGGTCCCTGGCAGTTCATAGCTGCAACGGCAAAGCGCTATGGTCTCAGGATCAATTACTGGCTGGACGAAAGAAGGGACCCTGTGAAAGCTACCAGGGCCGCCTCAAGATACCTGCGGGACCTTTATCAAGATTTCCAGTCCTGGCCCCTCGCCCTTGCAGCGTACAATGCCGGTGAGGGAAGGATCCGGTATGCCATCAGGAAGGGAAAGACCGACGATTACTGGAAGCTCGCCCGTTCCCGCCGGTACCTGAAGAGGGAGACGCGGTACTATGTCTCCAGGTTCATTGCCGCAGGCATGATAGCAGCAGATCCTGAAAAGTACGGCTTTCTCGACCTTGATTATCATGAGCCCTTCAGGTTTGACGAGGTAAAGATCTCAAGCCCTGTCTCTCTCTCCTTTGTCGGGCGGTGCACAGGGACTGATACAGAGACCATCAGGCGGTTGAACCCCGAACTGAAGCGATGGTGTACTCCTCCGGACTTCAAGAGCTATACATTGAGGGTCCCCGAGGGAAAGGCCGGGGAGTTCCTCTCCTGCTACCGGAAGGCCTCTCCTCGCGAGCGGATGCCCAGGATACCCTATATCGTAAAAAAGGGCGACACCCTTTACGAGATTGCAAAGAGATACAGGATACCACGAAAGGAACTCTACAGCATGAACAGGGGGGTAAACCCGAGGAGGCTCAGGCCGGGAATGATGATCTTTCTCCCTCCCTCAGAAAGCCGGATAAGCAGCATATCCAGAACCGCATCAGACCCCGGCCTTGTTCCGTATACAATCAGAAAGGGCGATACCCTCTCCGGGATAGCCAGACGCTACGGCGTAAAGACCAGGCAGATCCTGGCCCTGAACAGGACCATCCATCCCCGGCGGCTCCGCCCTGGTTCTGTTATTTACCTTCCTCCTTCTGAGTAGAAGAACCTGCTTTGCTCCCGGATTTTTTGCCTTCAGAGGCGGACGGGTTTTTCTTTTTGTTCTTTCCGGATTCCTGCTTTTTCTCCTCTGCAGCAGTCTTTGCCTGGGCAATCTTGAAATAAGGTGACTCAGGATACTCCATCTTGAGGCTGTCAAAATACTTTCTTGCCTCTTCCTTCTGTCCGAGTTCCTCATAGATCCTGCCCAGTTCATAGAGGGCGACGTCCTTGAGATAGGGTGTGCCTTCCAGTTCGGCAAGGGTCTTGAACTCCTTGATAGCTCCTTCCCTGTCACCGGCCTCCAACTTCATCAGCCCGAGCCTGTAGTAGGCAAGGGGCCTGATCTCACGGTCTGAGGGAAATTTCTTGATAATGGTCTCCAGTGTCCTCCGGGAATCGTCCTTTTTCCCCAGTTTATACTCGGTCAGGGCCTTGTAGTAGAGCCTTGTGGGAGTAGCCTTTTTGGAGACCGCTTCATCAAAGAACTCGAGGGCCTTCTCAAGGCGTTCCTTTTCATCCATCCCCTTATCACCGAGGTTGCTGTAAAGCCTGAAGCCCTTGTACTCAAGGCTTGCCGCCTTTTCTGCAGAGTTCTTCCAGACGTATACTCCCAGAAAAATCCCTATGGCAAGAACCAGCACCAGCCCTATTGCAAGGTGGACAAACCGGCTGTTGTTCTCATAATACTCAACAAGTCGCTGATAAAAGGAGAGGACCTCTTCCTGTGCAGCAGACTTCTTCTTCACCCGCTTCTTGATAGGTTTCGGCATTCCTGTTCCTCCTTCTCTATATTCAGGTTCAGCATTGAGAGTTTGCGGTCAGACTCCAGCGAGTTCCCCGGCTGTTGAAAATATCCTTTTCACCCAGGCCTCATCCAGGCCTGCCGCCCTGATGATGGTCTCCGCAATATCCCTTGTAACAAGATCGCCCGGCGCATGGGCATCTGTATTCACTACCAGTCTGGCCTCATACCGTTCTGCCAGACGTCCGACATGCCCGTTTGCAAGGCTGTGGCCTTTCCTCCCGCTCAGTTCCAGGGTGATACCCCTCTCAGCCGCCAGTTTTACATCCTCCTCAGCAATCAGTCCGGGATGGGCAAGTATGTCAACGCCTGCCTCGATGGCGGCCCTGTTTGTGCCCTCTGCCACCGGCTCAACTATTGTCTCCCCATGGACAAGAACCAGCTCGGCCCCTAATTCCCTTGCCTTCTCTACCAGGAAGGGGATCTGCCGGGGATGCACATGGGTGAGTTCCGCCCCGGGAATCACCCTCACAGGCTGGAGTTCATTGAGGTCCCGGGCGACACGGACTATCCGGGGTATGATGAAGTCCATGTTCGAGGAGTCCATGTGGTCTGTAATCGCAATGGCCCGATACCCCCGGACCTCCGCCCTCCGGACAAGCTCGGCAGGTATCAGTTCCCCGTCACTGAAGAGGCTATGGGTATGAAGGTCTATCATAATGGGTCTGCCTGTATTATATCATTAATGGTCAGGATCGAATAAAAGGGATAGCCCCTCTGTTCAATGTTCTCCCGGCCCTTTTCCTCACACCTGTCAAGCAGTGCCACCACAGCCAGTATCCTGAGCCCGAACCTCTCTGCAGCGTCTATCGCCTTCAGTGTGGAGCCGCCTGTTGTCACCACGTCCTCAAGAATCACCACAGGGTCACCGGGCCGCACATTCCCTTCAACCTGCTGGCCCGTCCCGTGGGCCTTGGGCTCCTTCCTGATCACAAAGGCCTCTATCGGGGCACCCTTTTCAAAGGAATGCATGGCAACAGCCATCGCAATGGGGTCGGCGCCAAGGGTCAGGCCCCCGGCAGCCACGGGATCAAGTCCTTCCTCCCTTATCTTTTCATAGACAAGCCTGCCCACTATGTGAAGGCCTTCAGGCGTATAGTTCACCTGCTTGAGGTTGAAATAGTAGTTGCTCATCTTGCCTGACGAGAGGCAGAAGACCGGCTCCTTGCTGAACCTGTATGCCCGCTCCCTTATCAGTTCTATCAACCTCTGCTTAGGATCCGGATTCATTCTCTATCCCCTCTCCTCTTCTAATTCATATCTGACCGTCTCTTCAAGGCCCCTCCTGATATCAAACTCCGGAGACCATCCAAGTACGGTCTCCGCCTTTCTGCAGTCAAGGGCGCTCCTTCTCAGGTCCCCGGGCCTGGCCGGTCCCTTCAGGGGGTGATCAAACCGATCATCCTCTGCATATCCATATTTCCGCATGATAGCCAGTATTTCACGATAGAGCGCACCTGTTGACGTCTCCCTGGTGGTCCCTATATTTATCACCTCACCACCACCCTTTGTGAGGGCCTCGATATTAGCCCTCACCACATCTCCTACATAGCAGTAGTCCCTCGTCATCCCGTCAGGTGCATCAGGGTAGTGATAGATTGTGGGAACATCTCCTTTTCTCAGTTTCTCCATGAATATGGCCACAACCCCGGCCTCGCCATGAGGCACCTGGCGCGGGCCATAGATGTTTGCATACCGGAGCACTGTAAAGTCCAGTCCATGCTGGGCGTGATAAAATTTCAGATAGACCTCGGATGTCAGCTTTGTAATAGCATAGGGCGACATGGGATCAGGCGATGCCTCCTCTGAAGCAGGAAGATCCTCCTTCTCACCATAGACAGCCCCTCCAGTGGATATGAAGATGAACTTCCTGACGCCGAAGCGGATCGAGTTCTCAAGGAGGTTCAGCAGTCCCATCACATTCACATCAGCATCAAACTGCGGGTCTTCCACCGAGGCGGGAACGGACATCTGGGCTGCATGATGATTCACGATATCAGGTCTCTCAAGCTCGAAGACCTTGCTCAGTTCCTCGGACCTGATGTCAAGGAGGTAGAACTTCGCCGCAGGATTGATGTTTTCTGTCCGTCCTGTATAAAGATTGTCAACAACAATGACCTCGTGACCCTCCCGGATGTATCCATCCACCACATTGGAGCCTATAAAGCCTGCACCACCTGTAACGAGTATCTTCATTCAACGCTCCTTTTTAATCGTTTCTTTCACCGGGCTCATGAAAAAACAACCGGGAATAATGATAACATATACAGTCTCTTAAAGTGATGAAATGACCTGATATGACCGGACTTCTGATAGCATCAGCCATAGCATTCCTCTCCGCCTTTCTGGGAGGGCTTCTCACGATAATGGGAAAATCCTTCGGGAAGGAGAGGCTCAAGCTGACCAGTGGATTTTCCGCCGGCCTTCTCATCACCATCGCGCTGGCCCACATGCTGCCTGAGTCTGATCTGGAAAACAACTACCTCTACGCCGTGCTGGGCTTCGGGATATTCTACCTGATACAGGGGTTTACTGCCTCGGGCTCCTGCAGGGATGCCCATTGTGAAGAGGAGCATCCTTCAGGCGGGCTTATTGCCTGGACAGGGATGAGCTTTCATGCCCTTGTTGACGGTCTGGCCATGGGAGTGGGGTTTTCCACATCCCCTGACCTCGGACTCCTTATCGCCCTTGCCATCCTCATACACAAGGCGCCCATCGGGTTTTCCCTCACCTCCATACTCAGGTCCCGGGGATACCGGACCGGACAGATACTCCCGCTCCTGCTGGTCTTTGCAGCCCTTACACCGTCAGGGGCTATCCTGAGCGGGTTTACCGTCGGGATGGAGAGGTCCCTGCTGAACGCCGCTCTCGCCTTTTCGGGCGGAACATTCCTCCACATAAGCGTATCGGATCTCCTTCCACGGGCCCATGCAGAAAGAAACAGGACGATCATACTTTATGTACTGCTGGGGATAGTGGTGGGACTCCTGCCCAAACTTCTGTAACAACCGGACACAGATTAACACTGAAACAGACAGATTTACACTGATAAAGCAAAATCCTAATCACCAAAACAAGAGATCCTTCGCTATCGCTCAGGATGACAACTCTTTTCCTTGTCATCCTGAGGGGCGACTGCCCCGAAGGATCTCATCCTTGACCTCAGCCTGACAGCTGTCATTTGTCATTGAGTCATTGCGTTTCTCATCTGCCAGATTTAACGCTTCTACGCATGTACTCTTTTGCTTTTCTCGCATTCAACATTTCTCGCCTTTAAGAACGCAGAACTCAGAACGCATTAACGTTTAACCTGCCCCCTACTCCCTGTACACCCCCTCAACGTATAAGGGGATCAACCAGTCCAGCCTCCCTGAATCCCTTCTCCCTGAAGCGGCAGCTGTCACACTCCCGGCAGGGCCTTCCGTCAGGCAGGGGGTCATAGCAACTCCAGGTCAGGCTGTAGTCAAGCCCCAGTTCCGACCCACGCCTGATGATCTCGGCCTTTGTCAGGTGAAGTAAAGGGG
>WFTX01000243.1 GCA_015485235.1 Nitrospirota bacterium
GTAATGATAATTAATGATATTCAATCATGTACATTTTTTTTGACAAAGCCAATTTTGTCATGGTAAAATTGCAGGATTTCCAGCAAGGAGATTGTCTTTTCAGATGAATATGAGAAGGTCAAAAAGACTTTACAGAAAGGCATTTTCCCTTATTCCCGGCGGGGTTAACAGCCCTGTCAGGGCCTTCAAGGCGGTGGGAGGGAATCCCCCTTTCATCAGTCATGCCCGCGGGTCGAAGATATATGATGTTGACGGGAATGCCTATATAGATTATGTCCTCTCCTGGGGGCCGATGATAGCAGGGCACGCCCATCCGCGAGTGGTAAGGGCGATAAAGGCTGCTGCTGAAAAAGGCACGAGTTACGGTGCTCCCACACCCCTTGAGGTCGAGCTTGCCTCGATGATCAGAGATGCCTACCCATCAATTGAAAAGGTCAGAATGGTGAACTCCGGCACCGAGGCTACGATGAGCGCCATCAGGGTGGCTCGGGGGTTTACCGGGAGGGATAAGATCATCAAGTTTGAGGGTTGTTACCACGGCCATGCCGACGGTCTACTGGTCAAGGCGGGCTCCGGGGCGACTACCTTCGGGGTGCCAGACAGTCCCGGTGTCCCGAAATCCTATGCCAGGAATACGATAACCCTTCCATTCAACGACCTTGAGGCGGTCAAGGCCGTAATAGAGAAGAACTGGAAGGAGATAGCCTGTGTGATCCTCGAGCCGGTTGTCGGGAATATTGGCTGTGTATTACCGAAGCGCGGCTTTCTTTCCGGGCTTCGAAAGATCACGAAACAGTACGGGATTATACTGATCTTTGATGAGGTGATGACAGGCTTCAGGGTGGCCTTTGGCGGTGCCCAGGAGCGTTACCGGATAAAGCCGGATATGACCTGCCTCGGAAAGGTGATCGGAGGAGGGCTTCCGGTCGGGGCATACGGAGGGAAGGCCGAGATAATGGAGATGGTGGCCCCTGAAGGGCCAGTGTATCAGGCGGGCACCCTTTCCGGCAATCCCCTGGCGATGACGGCAGGGATAGAAACACTCAAGATAATCTCACGAAAGGGGACCTACGAGAGGCTGGAGAGGAAGGCCGCCCTGCTTGAAGAAGGACTGAGGGATGCCGCAAAGAGGGCCGGTGTGAAGACACGATTTTACCGGGCAGGAACAATGTTCTGTACTTACTTCACCGGGAGCAATGTCTATGATTACGAGACTGCAAAGAAATCCGATACAGAGATGTTTGCAAGGTTTTTCAGGGGGATGCTCCAGCGGGGCGTAAATGTTGCTCCAAGTCAGTTTGAGGCAGGGTTTATCTCCCTTGCCCACACAGAAAGAGATATAGAGAAAACCGTAGGGGCGGCCTACGAGGCGATGAAGGACCTGTGATGAACCAGCGCAGGAGAACTTAATCAGGAAGGTTTGAGGAGGAAGGGATGAAGGGTTTAGACTGGATCAGAGAGAGCCTTACCCTCAAGGGCAAGATTATCATCGCCGTGCTGCTCCTTGTGATAATAATCGGGGGCGGGGTCGTAGCATTCAAATTCTATGATTTCACCCAGAATAATCCAAAATTCTGTGTGAGCTGCCATCTTATGAAGCCTGCCTATGATGCCTGGGAGAAGAGTGAACATGCCGGGATCAACTGTCATGAGTGTCATCACCTTTCCATTCCTGAGCAGAACAGGCTTCTCGTGAACTTTGTACTTCACAGACCGAAATCAGTTCCACCAAGACACGGAAAGATAATCGTTCCCTGGAAGTACTGTGTCAAGTGTCACTGGGAGAAGGACGAACGTTATCCCAATGCCCCCATGATAAACAACTCCCCAGGGCATGCAAAGCACTACTTCATGGAGAGGATAGAGTGTGCCAAGTGTCACGGATACATAACCCATAAGTTCACCGCAGAGCCGCGGTTCTGCCTGAAGTGCCACAAGGGCAAGGAGGTCCACGGTGAGGGCATGGAGAAGCTTGCCTGCCTGAACTGCCATACTGACAGGACCGTTGATACCAGACCCGGGAGGAAGAAGTGTCTCTTCTGTCATGGAGATGAGTCTGTCAGGATGGAACTCATTGCCGACGCCACACTTGACGTGAAGCATTATCAGCCTTCTGACGAGGTGATAAAGAAGGCGATCAAGATTGATGTCCCGAAGGATGCACCCATGCAGTTCTACTGCTACAAGTGCCACAAGCCGCATGATAAGGTCCGGCCTGATTATGGAACCTGCATGAGCTGTCACCCCCAGTTGTTGAAGGTCGGCAAACATAAGCTTCACGTCCAGACTATGGGGCTGGAGTGCACTACCTGTCATAAGCCCCATTCCTGGCGGGTGACCGAGAAGAAGGCAAAACAGGTCTGCACCCAGTGTCATGAGTACAGGGACCCCCTGACATTTATCGGCACATAAAGAGAAAAAGACGGGGGCCCCGTAGATGGGGGCCTCCGGTTTCTTTAAGAATATTAAGTAAAACAAGCAGAAGGAGGCGCTCTCATGAAGAATCACGTTTACCGTCCGTTCATTGTTGTGGTTGTCGTGATTGCTCTCATTCTCGTCGCCCGCTATCTCTATGTGCCGAAGGATTTCGGCATTTACGAGCGTGGCTTTATGTACGGCTACCATCGAAAGAGTAACGAGGCCGAGTGGGAGGCATTCAAGGTCAAGTTCAGGACTAAGGAATACTGCAAGGACTGTCATCCGGACAAGTATGAGGCGAATATGTCCGGAAAGCACCATGTCATCCAGTGTGAAAACTGTCATGGAGTTGCTATTGACCATCCTGAGAATCCACCCAAGTTGACGATTGACAGAAGCAGGTCCCTCTGCATCCGGTGTCATGCAAAGCTTCCCTACCCGACAAGCAAGAGAGGAGACTTGCCCGGGATTAATCCAGAGGAACATAACACGGATATGGAGTGTGTAACCTGTCATAATCCACATAAACCAGATATGGAGGGTTGGTAATGAGGCAGACGAGACGGGATTTCCTGAAGACGATTACGCGTGGTGCTGTTGTCTCTGCCCTGCCCCTTGGTGCATTCAAGTTTCTCAGCCCAAAGGAGGCAAGGGCGGCTGTTGAATCAACAAATGTCCGCTGGGGCTTTCTTGTGGACACTTATAAGTGTGTGGGCTGCGGTTTCTGTGTCAAGGCCTGCAAGCTTGAAAACGAGGTGCCCTACGATGCCCCTGTTACGAGGACTTGGGTTGAGCGGTATGTGATACTCAAGAACGGGAAGATGCTTGCCGATACCCCGATGGGAGGAAGGGACGGCTTCACGGAGCAGAAGGTACAGGAGCAGGATGTCCCCCCGAAGGACATCGCTAAGGCATTCTTTGTCCCGAAGCTCTGTAACCAGTGCGAGAATCCGCCGTGCGTCCAGGTCTGTCCTGTGGGTGCAACATACCAGAGAGCGGATGGAGTTGTTCTGGTTGACCGCTCCTGGTGCATAGGGTGTGGTTACTGCATCATGGCATGTCCCTATGGGGTGCGGTTTTTCCACCCTGTTTACAGGACGGCGGAGAAATGCACATTCTGCATCCACCGGCTTGTGAAGGGGATGAATACCGCCTGCGTGGATGCCTGTCCCTTTGGTGCCAGGAAGGTGGGCAATCTCAAGGACCCGAATGACCCGGTCACAAAGGTTGTCCTCAACGAGAGGGTGGCTGTGCTGAAGCCTGAATATGGAACAAAACCCCAGGCCTTTTACATCGGTCTGGATGAGAATGTGAGGTGATGAGATGATAGAGGGTTATGTACACGGGATTGAATGGACCATAAAGGAGCTCTTCGTATATCCCAACGAGTTTATCTACTGGAGTATCCAGATAGTGATGTATCCCTATATGACAGGGCTTGTTGCCGGGGCCTTTGTCCTGAGTTCGCTTTATCATGTCTTCGGGCAGGAGGATCTGAAGGACCTTGCCAAGTTTGCTCTGGTCTTCTCCTTTGCCCTCCTGATTGTGGCACCGATGCCGTTGATGTTTCACCTCCAGCAACCCCAGAGGGGAGTGCAGGTCTTTTTCACTCCCCATTTTACCTCTGCCATATCCGCCTTCGGTATCGTGTTCTTCACCTATTCGATCATCGTCGCAACGGAGATCTGGTTCGTCTACAGGAAGTACTTTGTGGAGCAGGCACTGGCACTGAAGGGGAAGGAGGGCCTCGGGAATACAGTGATGAGGCTCATCTACACTACCCTGACATTGGGTTCTTATGATATAAGTGAAGAGGCCCTGCACAAGGATGAAAAGGCGATCAAGATACTTGCCGGTATCGGTATCCCCGTAGCCTGTTTCCTCCACGGGTATGCAGGTTTCATCTTCGGTTCCGTCAAGGCGAATGCCCTCTGGATGACTCCCCTGATGCCGGTTATCTTCATCATGTCGGCAATAGTTTCGGGGATCGCCCTCTGCATGCTCACCTACATAGTGATCATGGAATGGAAGAAGTTCAGGATAAAGACCTCCAAGAGGCCCTGGGAGGTTACAGCAGAAGAGGTTGCTGGCGTGGAACTGAACCTGATGAGGAAGACCTCAAAGTACCTCCTCGGCTTCATGGTCGCAGCCATTACACTGGAGCTTCTGGACATAGTCTTCAGAGGATACACGGCTGTCAAGTCCTGGGATATCCTGAGAACGATCATTTACGGTAAGGATTTCTTCAATATCTTCATCCTACAGTACACCTTCGGTAACCTTCTCCCTTTCCTGATGCTCCTGATGCCGAGACCTACGGTCAGGAGGCTTGTTGTAGCTCTCAGTCTCGTTCTCTTTGGTGTCTTCATGATGAGGTGGAATGTCGTGATAGGCGGGCAGGCGTTCTCGCTTACCTTTGCCGGATACATGCACTATAAACTCCCCTTCTGGCCCCACAACATAGAGACCTACAAGGAGGGGTTCTGGGGAGCCTTCACAATCGGTGTGATGCCATTTGTGCTTTTCTGGGGTATAAACAAGATAGTCCCTTCATTGAAATATAAATAAAAAAATAAAAAGTATTTCATCCCCCGGCGGCCAATGGTTGCCGGGGGAGATTTGACAAATCGTTTTTTCTTATGATACCATTCACTCAAGAGGCTCAGATAAAAGCGATTTCGGGTTAATAAGAGATCAAAAAAATATACTGACGAGGTAACGAAGGTGGAAAGAAGAAGTTTTCTCAAGTCTCTTTTGGGTATATTCAGTCTTTCAACATTCATCACTTTTCTTTATCCCCTGTTCAGGTTTTTATCTCCAGGTGCCCACTCCGCCAAAAAGATTCAGGTCACCATCCCGAAGACAAAAATCCCCGCTGGTGAGGCGTACAGGACTACCTTCGACAACACACCTGTGATGGTGGTCCACCATCCAAACAAGGGGTATATAGCACTCTCAAGGGTCTGTACCCACCTTGGGTGTCTTGTCAATTATGACAGGTCTGTGGACAGATTGATCTGTCCTTGTCATGGAGCTAATTTCACTATAGAGGGGAAGGTTATCAGCGGGCCTGCACCCGCACCGCTTGCCAGGTATCCAGTGTCCGTCAAGGGCGAAAACATAATTATAGGATAAATAGAGGAGAGGGCTGAGAGGATATGCTAAATAGTATTTATTCCTGGGTCGACGAACGGATAGGGCTGGAGGAGTTGATAAGAAAGGAACTGAAGGAGTACTATGTCCCTCGTGAATCAAATGTCTGGAGCACCCTCGGGTTTCTGACGCTTGTTGCCTTTCTGATTCAGGCTGTTACGGGCATTTTTCTGCTTACCTATTACATCCCCCATCCTGACTATGCATATCAGTCCATACAGAAGATAATGAATGTGGTGCCATTCGGGTGGCTTTTCAGGTCCGTTCACCTCGTAGGTGCCAATCTTCTTGTTGTACTGCTTTTTCTGCATGGGCTGATAGTCTTTTACCGTTTGAGTTACAAACGTCCCCGTGAGCTTAACTGGGTTTCCGGCGTTTTTCTTTTCTTCGTAATAATGCTTTTGTGTGTAACAGGATATCTTCTTCCATGGAGCCAGCTAAGTTACTGGTCAACTACAATTCTGACGGCAATCCCGACGGTTCTTCCCGGTATCGGGGATTATATATCAAGGTTTATCAAGGGTGGGGATTTCGTTTCAGGCGTTACCCTGAACAGGTTCTTCGCCTTTCATGTTGCAATCCTTCCCTTCTTTCTCGTGTTGCTCGGTGCACTTCATATCTTCCTCATATGGCGGACAGGCTATGCACCCATTGTAAAGGGAGGTAACGAGTCAGTTGAGGAAGCCGGAGGATATAGACGACAGGGCTATGAAGGAGGTATACCATTTTATCCGGACCTGTTCAGGAAGAACATGCTTATGGTCTTTGTCTTTCTGACGGTTCTTTTCGGGATAATCACCTTCAAGCCGGACCTGTTTCTGCCTGCCTATGCCCATATACAGGCAGACCCGACTTCAACTCCCCTTCTCATCCGTCCGCCATGGTACTTCCTTGCCCCCTATGCACTCATAAGGGCAATTCCCAACAAGTTCTTAGGGATAAGCGTCCAGGTCATCCTGCTTGCTCTCTTCTTTTTCTGGCCCTTTATCGACCAGCGGCCCGGCAGGAATATAAGAAAGAGACCGATACTCCTTGGGGCCTTTGTGGTGGTAATCATTACATGGACAGTCCTTACGATACTGGGGAGGCTCTGATGAGATACATGTTACTTATCCTGTCTATTGTCATTGGATCAGTGTCTGTGGTGCATGCTGACTACAAAGACGCCTTTCAGAAAGAGTTTATTGACAAGCCATGGGCCGGTGCTCCCATTGTTGAGGAAGGGGTCTGTATAGAATGCCATATATCCAAGAACATGAAGGCCGATTATCTCAAGATCCCTCAGGAATGGAAGATGAGCATACATTACAAGAACAAGGTTTCCTGTCATAACTGTCATGGTGGCGATCCTGCCGATGCTGCCGTTTCATGCGGGACTCCCCACAGCGGGTTCGTTCGCACTCCTACATACAAGGATGTCCCGGAGATGTGCGGCAAATGTCATGTGGGGATTCTTGAGAAGTACCTTAAAAGCGGACATGGACGGGCGCTCAAGGCAGCCGGCAAGGGCCCC
Organism: Nitrospirota bacterium; assembly: GCA_015485235.1. Lineage (GTDB taxonomy): Bacteria > Nitrospirota > Thermodesulfovibrionia > Thermodesulfovibrionales > JdFR-85 > WFTX01. The sequence continues at coordinate 7,085 of WFTX01000243.1, forward strand.
AACTGCGTTACCTGCCATGGCGCACACAGTATCCAGAAGGCCAGCATAGACATCATCAACGAGGTGCGGTGTACGAAATGTCATACTTATCAGAGGGCCAAGATAATGAAACAGGCCCTCTTTCTTACAGAGAAAAAGATAGGAGAACTTGAGGACCGTGTGAAGGAACTTAAGGAGCAGGGCATGGTTGTGAGTGATCTGGAAAAGGCCCTCTTCAGAACCACCGCAGGTTTCAGGACGGTTTTTCACAGCGTTAATGTGGATCTGGTCAAGGAGAAGTCCACCCTTTTCATGAAAGACCTCGAAGTAATTGAGAAGGACATATCAGCGATTACCAGTGAACTCGGGTTCAGAAAAAACTTTTCCGCCTTTCTCTTTATACTCTTTGGTGTCTTCGGGATTGTATACTATGTTTACACAAAAGAAAAATAGGGTGCAGTCATGACGTATGCAAGGAGGCTTGTCCTCCTGATCGGGCTGTGTGTGCTCTTTGCCACCCTGGCTGTAAACAATGCATACCCTGGTGAAGAGCAGGAACAGACTGCAGCCACCACGCGGAGAAAGGCAGATCCCGATATGCCGAAGTATGTTGTTCCTCCCCCACCCCTTTCCGAAGGGATTTTCCCCTGCTCTCAGTGTCATGAAGGGATGGAGCCGAATCCCACAAGGCGTGAACTCACCTTCCATACCGAGATATCCAAGGGGTTCAACCATGCGAAGGAGCAGAGGTGGTGCCTGGACTGCCATAACCCCGATGATCGTGACAAGCTCCGCCTTGCCAGCGGGAAACTGATCTCCTTTGAGGAGTCTGAATACCTCTGCGGACAATGCCACGGGACCATTTTCAGGGACTGGAAGGTAGGAGTCCATGGAAAGAGGACCGGCTACTGGAACGGCAGAAAGGTCTATCGCCTCTGTGTCCATTGCCATTACCCGCACTGGCCTAAATTCCAGCCGTTGAAGCCACTGCCTCCGCCACTGAAACCTGATCATATTAAATACCGGAAACTCTCGGATGACGAGATACCGAGAAACCCCATCGGGGATATAAGCGAGACCGTTTATAAATATGAAAAGAGAAGATAAGAAGACAGAGAGCAGGTTTTTTTCAAGGCGGGATGTCCTCAAGGGGGCCTTTTACGGTCTTGCCTCTCTTGCAATACCCATCGGGAGTGCCGATGCCTCCGTCTGGGATGCCTTTTTCCAGAAGCATTTCAGGGAGATGAACAAGGATGAAGTAGGGGCTGTCATTGACAGGCTTGAGAAGGAATACTACAAGAAATTCGGCAAGAAATTCGATATCAAGACTACCGAGGCGATTCCCGGGACCCTCTTCGGATATGGTCTTGACCTTTCCCGGTGTATAGGTTGCAGGCGGTGTGTTTACGCCTGTGTGAGAGAGAACAACCAGTCAAGAGATCCCCAGATACACTGGATAACCGTTCTGAGGTTCAAACAGGGGAAAAAATGGGTGAATGACCTTGAAGAGGCTGAGAAGTATTACTATCCGGGTGAGGTCCCGGAAGAGGGTTATTTCTACATGCCCGTTCAGTGCCAGCAGTGTGAGAACCCTCCCTGTGTAAAGGTATGTCCCACTCAGGCGACATGGAAGGAGCCTGACGGGATAGTTGTTGTAGATTACAACTGGTGTATTGGCTGCAGGTACTGTATGGCAGCCTGTCCCTATGGAGCAAGACGCTTCAACTGGGGAGAGCCAAGGATCGCCAGAGAGGAACTGAACACAAATGTCCACTACCTGGGAAACAGGCCCCGCTATAAGGGAGTGGTCGAGAAATGTACTTTCTGTATCCAGAGGACCCGTGGCAATCCCGGAAGATATCCCGCCTGTGTGGAGATCTGTCCTGTCGGTGCAAGGAAGTTCGGTAACCTCCTTGACCCCAAGAGCGAGATCAGATATATCATAGAGAACAAGCGGGTCTTCCGGCTCAAGGAGGACCTTAATACTCAACCAAAGTTCTTTTATTTCTTTGCAACATAAAGGAGATAGAAATGTTTTTTCTTAATCCCTTCATAAACTTCTTCAGGGTCCTTAAACAGGTAGTGAAAGGAGGAACGTGGTACTATGCCTGGATAGGCTTCCTCTCCTTCTTCATACTGATAGGTGTGGCTGCATACCTGAAACAGCTTAACCATGGCCTGATAGAGACGGCAATGCGCGACCAGGTATCGTGGGGGTTCTATATAGCCAACTTCACCTTCCTTGTCGGGGTGGCTGCTGCCGCTGTCTACCTCGTTGTTCCAGCCTATGTCTACAACTTCAAACCCATAAAGGAGGTCGTTCTTTTCGGGGAACTCCTTGCTGCTACAGCCATCATAATGTGTGTACTCTTCATCATGGTTGACCTTGGAAGGCCTGAGAGGGTCTGGCATATCCTCCCTGTCATAGGGAAGATGCATTTCCCGGCCTCCCTGCTTGCATGGGATGTACTGGTCCTGAACGGGTACCTTGCAATAAATCTCTTCATACCCTTTTACGGCCTCTACAAGCTCGCCCATGGCAAGGAGTATAACATGCAGATCATAAAACCATTGATCATAATATCGATCCCCTGGGCGATCAGCATACATACGGTCACGGCTTTCCTTTACAACGGACTTCCTTCAAGGCCCTTCTGGAATGCAGCGGTCCTTGCACCCCGTTTTATCGCCTCTGCACTCTGCTCCGGTCCTGCCCTGATGCTCATAATCTTTCAGCTGGTTCGGAAGATCTACAAACTCGATATAGAAAACAAGGCAATCTTCAAGATAGCCGAGTTGATCGCATATGCAATGGCGGTCAACCTGTTTCTTTTCATGGCTGAGTTCTTCAAGGAGTTTTACTCCAACAGTATTCATCTGGCGCCGATGAAATACCTCTATTTCGGACTTCACGGCCATTACAACCTTGTCCCCTGGATGTGGGCCTCCCTCTTCTTCAACCTGACCGCCTTTGTCCTCTTCCTGCTCCCGAAGACGCGGGAGCACTTCTTCAGCCTTAACCTTGCCTGTGTTCTGGTCATTGCTGGTGTCTATATTGAGAAGGGGATGGGCCTTGTGGTCCCGGGTTTCATACCCGGAACGCTCGGGGAGATTTATGAGTATTCACCTACCATGGTGGAAAGGACTATAACTGTGGGTATCTGGGCTCTCGGAGCCCTTATCTATACGATATTCCTGAAGTTCATGATCCCTATCTACAAGGGCGAACTCAGGTTCGTCTCAAGGGTAAAAGAACAGCCCGACCAGACATGACCTTTTGTTATTGATCAATCTATTTATCACCTGATCTCAACCTTGATTTCAGCCTGTCTTTTCTCTGCATTATAAAGGTGAAGACTTTTCCTGCCTTCTTGATATAAAATCAATAGATGCCCCTTGATGCCTATCATAGAGACCTGGCAGCCACCTACAGGCTTCTGGCGACACTCTTTCTGAAGGAACCCGACGTGGAGTTGCTCCTTGAACTCTCGGAAGGCCTTGATGTCGGGATATCCGACTCGGCTGATAAGATTGCAGAGGACTTTACCAGTCTGTTTTACGGGCTTGCCGATCCGGTCTATCCCTTTGAATCTTTCTACACTGAATCAGGGAAGTCCATCGGGGGGCCTGAAGGAGCAGTTGCCGATGATCTGCAGAGGTGCTATGCGAGGGCCGGCCTTGTGATTGACCAAGACAGGGGAATCCCCCCTGACCATATCGGGATTGAGTTGCTCTTTGTGAGTTACCTGATTGAAAACGTGATGATTGATGAGCTTAGGGACTTCTTCGAAAGACATATAATAAACTGGGTGCCCCGGTTCCTTGATGAGATGGAGAAAAAGGCCGGGACTGGCTTTTATCGGGAGATAGCCAGGATTACAAAGGAATGTCTTCTTACTGACTATGGGGAACTTAATGGCCGGGGATGAAGAGAGGGGTTTCTGGAAACAGTTGCTTGATGCAAGTACTGTCCCCCTGAACCTGGTTACTGCCACCTTTGTCGGTCTCGCCATAGGCTATGGGCTTGACAGCCTCTTCGGGACATCGCCCTGGCTTACGGTAGTCTTTCTCATTCTTGGCATAATCGCAGGGTTCAGGGAACTCTTCAGATACGCAAGAAAGCAGGAAAAAGATGATAAAAAGAGTTAGCAGACAGGCGTTGATAACCCTGGGGGTGCTGGGAGGACTCTCGGCTTTCATTGACTGGAAGCGGCTTCCTCTGAGCATCATAATAGGAGGGCTTCTTGCCCTTGCAAACTTCAGGGGACTTCACTGGGGAGTGACAGGGCTTTTCAGTTCTGAAGAGGCTTCCGAGTCCAGGGGGAAGCTCGTTTTCTTCAGTGTCTTCAGACTCCTGATCCTCTTTGCCCTCCTGGCATTGCTTCTCTACCTCAGGCTGGTGAATGTCATCGGGATACTGGCAGGGTTGACAGTGGTCTTTTTCTTTATTGTTATTGAAGGTTTCCGTGAAGCAAAGAAACTCTGACAATAAACCAGAAAATAAGCAAAGGTGAAGGGCCCTGTCTCTTCACCTTTGCCGGAAATCCTTTATCGTCCAAATTCCCTGTCTATCGCAGCCTTGATCTCGTTTATGGATTTGCCTTCCTTGTAAAGCTGGGTGGCCCTAAGGGCCTCCTGTTGACAGAGTACTCACCCTGCACCGTGCGTTTCCACAAAACAACTCAGAAGGCTCTTGTGATTGAAAGGCGGATCGTCACAGTAGCAGTAACAGTAAACCTGATCAAGCACCTGAGGATTGGCCTGGGCGGCAGCATAGGCGGCCCTCACCATCCCGGTGAACTGGGACGGATCCATGACAGGTCTTGTTTCACCTCCCTTGACAGTGAAGGAATTTTTCTTGTCCTCCACCTTGCCGTTCGTCATCTTGCCACCAACCACGAGTGCAAGGCCTATTATCACAATCCCGGCGATTATGAAAAACCACCTGTTTGAGCTGCTGGAAGCCTTTTTCTCGGGCTGTCTGGCCTTTCCCTTTTTCTTTCCCATACCTTACCTCGCTTCTTGTGGATTATCCAGTCTCCGGGGGACCTTGATGAGAGCACCCCCCCTCTGCCTGAATGTATATTTCTATTGGAAATAATACTACAAAAATGTGAAGAAAATGTGAAATCAGACATGACTCCTGCAGTTTGTTGCAGGGCTCTTTGTTTTCATTGCAAAAATAACCTGAAATCTGTTAAATTCACAGTTCAGGAGAGCGTTGCCGGAGCACTTCCCGAGTATCGCTTCACCACTACCTGCAGGACTGTTACCAGGGGTGAGAACTCGCCGTACCAGAGAAGAGATGGAAGAACTCAGCAAGTTAAGACAGGAGATCGACAGGATTGATGAGGAGATACTCCGCCTTCTCAACAGGAGGGCGGAGGTGGTTCTCAGGGTTGCCGAGATAAAGCGGAAGACGGATGAGAAGTTCTACGTCCCCCACAGGGAGCGGGAGATTATCGAACGGCTGAAGAAGCTGAACAGGGGACCCTTTCCCAATGACGCCCTGAGGATAATCTTCAGGGAGATCATCTCTGCCTCCCTTGCCCTGGAGGAACCTCTGAAGGTGGCCTGCCTCGGGCCCCTTGCCACTTTCACTCATCTTGCCGCACAGAGGCATTTCGGCTCATTTGCGAAGATAATACCGGTGGACAGCATAAAGGATGTCTTTGAGTCAGTGCTGGAGGGGACGGCTGAGTTCGGTGTTGTCCCCATAGAGAACTCCAATGAAGGTGTCGTGAGTTATACCCTTGACATGTTCATGGATGTTGACCTCAAGGTCTCTGCGGAGATTATGCTCGAGATCACCCACAACCTTCTGTCCAGGGACGGCGATATAAGAAAGGTAAAGAGGATATACTCCCATCCCCAGGCCTTTGCACAGTGCAGGAACTGGCTTGAAAGAAACATGCCCGAGGTGGAGACGGTTGACACCACCAGCACTGCCAAGGCCGCTGAACTTGCCGCAGACGATCCTGAGGGTGCTGCCATAGCAAGTGATCTTGCTGCCAAGATGTATGACCTGAAGTTCATAAAGAGGAGCATCGAGGACAACAAGAACAACTTCACAAGGTTTCTTGTGATCTCCGATGAGTATCCCCCTCCGTCAGGAAAGGACAAGACATCGATCATGCTTTCCATAAAGGACAAGCCGGGAGCCCTCTTCGAGGTTCTTACTCCCTTCTACAAGGAGAAGATAAACCTCACCAAGATAGAGTCCCGTCCATCGAAGAGAAAGGCATGGGAGTATATATTTTTCATTGATGTAGAGGGCCATATAGAGGAGAAAAAACTGAGAGAGGCGCTGAAGGCGATAGAGAAATACTGCATTTTTCTCAAGGTCCTCGGGTCCTATCCAAAGTCGGAAATAATGAACAAGGGAGTGGAGGAATTATGATAAAACCACCGGAGTACATTCAGACGATAAGCCCCTACCAGCCGGGTAAGCCAGTTGAGGAACTGGAGAGGGAACTGGGCATAAAGGAGGCGGTCAAACTGGCTTCAAATGAAAACCCCCTTGGTCCTTCACCCAGGGCGGTTGAGGAGATAAAGAGACACCTGAACGGGCTGAACAGATACCCTGACGGGGGCGGGTACTACCTCAAGGAGAAACTCTCTGCAAGGCTTGGGGTAGGGCCTGATGAGATAATCCTCGGGAACGGTTCCAACGAACTCCTTGATATAGCCGTAAGGACCTTCATGACCAGGGATGATCATGCAGTAATGGCCTGGCCTTCCTTTGTGGTCTATCCCCTGGCAATCCAGTCCATAGGCGCTGAGGCGACACGGGTCTCCCTCATCGAGGGCAGGCATGACCTCCGGGGCATGGCAGATGCAATCCGGGAGAACACAAAGATGATCTTTGTTGCCAATCCCAACAATCCCACAGGCACGATAAACCGGAAGGATGAGTTTAAAGAGCTTATGGACCGCGTAAACGACGACCTGCTGGTGATTGTGGACGAGGCATACTATGAGTATGTCATGGATCCTGAATACCCTGATACGATGGGATATTTCCGGGAGGGCAGAAACCTTCTGATACTCAGAACCTTCTCAAAGGCCTACGGCCTTGCAGGGCTCAGGATAGGCTACGGCATCGGGAGGGCAGAACTCCTTGCCGAGATGAACAAGATAAGGGAGCCCTTCAATACCAACAGCCTTGCCCAGGCGGCTGCCCTTGCCGCCCTTGATGACGATGAGCACCTGAGAAGGAGCATCGAGATCAACAACGAAGGGAAGATGTTCCTGTATCGCGAGTTCGGGAGACTGGGGCTTGAATACATCCCGACAGAGGCGAACTTCATTTTTATCCCGAAACTTCCCGTTCCGGCTCCGGAATTATATGACCGGCTTCTGAAACGGGGTGTTATAATCAGGCCTATGGGGCAGGAGGCGGTAAGAATAACGATAGGCCTTCCTGAAGAAAACAGGCGTCTCGTCGAGGCCCTTGAGGCTGAACTCGGGAAAGGAGCATGATATGGACATTATCGTTTTGAAACCAGGCGCAACAGATGATGATTTACAGCATATAGTAGAGAAGCTCCAGAAGAAGGGGCTCGGGGTTCACATCTCCAAGGGGACGGAGAGGACGATTATTGGTGTGATAGGCGATACCTCCAGGGTCTCGGAGGATGAGGAAAATGCGATCCGTGCCGTTCCGTCCGTAGAGAATGTGATGAGGATAATCAAGCCCTACCGGCTTGCGAGCAGGGAATTCCATGTAGAAGATACTGTAATAGATGTTGGAGGCACACCCATCGGCGGCAAGAAGATCCAGGTGATGGCAGGCCCCTGCGCCGTTGAGAGCCGTGAGGTGGTTCTCGGGATTGCAGAGGCTGTCAGGTCCGGAGGAGCCACCTTCCTGAGGGGAGGCGCCTTCAAGCCGAGGACCTCGCCGTACTCATTTCAGGGACTTGGCGAGGAAGGACTTAAGATACTTGCCGAGGCACGGGAGAGAACGGGCCTGCCTGTCATAACCGAGGTGATGGATCCACGGGATGTGGAGGTGGTAAGCCGGTACTCGGACATAATCCAGATAGGTGCAAGAAACATGCAGAACTTCAGGCTCCTCCTTGAGGTTGGTGAGGCGAGAAAGCCCGTTCTTCTCAAGAGGGGGCTTTCGGCGACCATAAAGGAATGGTTGATGGCTGCTGAATATATTATGTCAAGGGGCAACCATGAGGTGATGCTCTGTGAACGGGGGATCAGGACCTTTGAGACCGCCACCAGGAACACCCTTGATCTCTCGGCGGTCCCGCTGCTTAAGCAGCTTACACACCTGCCCGTCGTGGTCGATCCCAGCCACGGTGTGGGCAAGTGGGACCTTGTCGTTCCAATGGCCCGGGCGGCAGTGGCCGCTGGAGCCGACGCCCTGATGGTCGAGGTCCATACGAATCCTGAAGAGGCCCTCTCCGACGGGGAGCAGTCCCTGAAGCCTGACCTTTTTGCCTTCATGATGGAGGAAATAAGGAAGGTCGCCTCTGCCGTGGGGAGAGAAGCCTGAGGGATGCCCGATATAAAGTTCAGAAATGTGACGATCTTCGGGGTTGGGCTGATCGGAGCAAGTCTTGCACTGGCCCTCAAAGAAAACTCCCTTGCTGATAGGATTATTGGGTGCGGGAGATCCGTAGGGAACCTCAAGAGGGCGCTTGAAGAGGGGATCATAGATGATTATGATCCTGATCCAACCACTGCTGCTGCGGAGGCTGATCTGGCAGTCCTTGCAACCCCTGTCGGAGTCTTTCCTGCTATAGCAGAAAAAATCAGCAATTCCCTGAAAGAAGGGGCGATCGTGATTGATGTGGGGAGTGTCAAGGGAGACCTGATCAGAAGGATTGAATCTCTCTTGCCTGAAAAGGCTTTTTTTGTCAGTACCCATCCGGTTGCAGGCTCTGACAGGAGCGGTTTTGATTCTGCGAGTTCAGATCTTCTCAGGGGAGCACTCTGTATAATCACACCCACGGAACTGACGGACGGCAGGGTGATGAGAAAGATCGCCATGATGTGGGAGGCGCTGGGGATGAAGGTCTCTTTAATGAGCCCTGAAGAGCATGACCGTGTGATGGCTTCTGTGAGCCACTTCCCTCATCTTGCTGCCTATGCCCTTGTAAATACGATTGCAGGGGATGAGCCGGAGATACTTTTGTTTGCCGGCAGCGGGTTCAGGGATACTACGAGGGTTGCAAAAAGCAGCCCCGATATGTGGGCGGAAATCTGCATGGTAAACAGGAAAAATCTGCTGAGTCTGCTCAGGGATTTCCAGGGGGAACTTGCAAGGATGGAAGAATGCCTCCGTGAGGAAAACAGGGAAACACTGAAATTCCTCCTCGAGAGGGCGGCAAAGAGACGTCTCGCGATGGAAGAAGAATAGATGGAGATGATTTCGTTATCGGGTCCCCTGAAGGGTGAGATAAGCCCCCCTCCTGACAAGTCCATATCACACAGGGCCATCATGTTTGCAGCTATTGCCAGAGGAGAGAGCACTCTCAGAAACCTTCTGCGGGCTGCCGATCCGATGAGCACGATGGATGCATTCAGAAGGCTCGGGGTCAGGATAGAGGACAGGGAGAAAGAGGTTATTATTCATGGTGCAGGGCTCGAGGGGCTCAGGGAACCGGTTGATGTCATAGACTGTGGAAACTCGGGGACCACGATAAGGTTGCTTGCAGGCATTCTCTCGGGACAGCCTTTCCTCACCGTGCTTACAGGAGATGACTCACTCCGGAAAAGGCCAATGAAACGTGTTGTTGGGCCCCTGAAAAGGATGGGGGCAACAATCCTGGGCAGGGACGGTGACATGTTTGCCCCCCTTGCAATAAGGGGCGGGGCTCTTCAGGGTATACATCATGTCTCCGAGGTTGCCTCAGCCCAGGTCAAGTCATCCATACTACTTGCCGGGCTCTATGCTGACGGGGAGACTATAGTTGAGGAGCCCCACAGGTCCAGAGATCATACTGAACGGATGCTCCCTGCACTGGGGGCGGACCTGACTGTAAGAGGTCTGAAGGTGCACATCAGGGGAGGAAGAGAACTGAAACCCTTTGAGATTACTGTTCCCGGGGATTTTTCATCGGCTGCATTCTTCATCTGTGCCGCCCTTATGGTCCCGGGCTCGGAGATACTCATCCGGAACACAGGAATAAACCCAACGAGGACCGGCCTCCTTGAGGTCCTTAAAATGATGGGTGGGGATATTGAGATCGTCAATCAGAGGGATGTCTCAGGTGAACCGGTAGCAGATCTGATCTGCAGGCACTCAGGGAGGTTAAGGGGCGTGGAGGTTCCACATGAACTTGTACCATCAATGATTGATGAGTTCCCCGTTCTCTCCGTCCTTGCCACTCAGGCCGAGGGAGAGACTGTTGTGAGGGAGGCCGGGGAACTGCGTGTTAAGGAGTCGGACCGGATAGCAACTACCACCAGGGAACTCCGTAAGATGGGAGCGGATGTAGAGGAGTTGCCTGATGGTATGATTATAAAAGGTCCGGTGAAGTTGAAGGGAGGCACGGTCTCCAGTCATGATGATCACCGCCTTGCCATGGCCCTTGCAGTGGCCGGTCTTGTTGCCGAAGGTGATACCACAATAGAAGGGACATCTTCCGTGGCCATCTCCTATCCCGATTTCTTCAGCACTTTGAAGACTCTTACGGTCTGAATGTTTTTTTGAGACTGAGGTGAGCAGCTCACAGAAAGTTGGTTTCAGAGAGATAAACAGGGTGTGATTCCGGGGGTGCGCTCTGAATTTTTCATTATCAATACATGGTAGTCCATGTAAGCGTATCCCTGTGTCGGCCCGGCGGAAACCGTCCGGTCATCTCTACCCTAAAACCCTTCTTACAACCGATCAGGACTACTAAGGCTCCGTCCATAACAGACTTTCTCTACTCAGACACGACCGGAGCTTCATAATGAAAAATTCAGAGCGCACCCCCGGATAACTGAACAGGCAGGGGAGGTTCCGTGAGTGCATTTAGTCAAATCGACCACCCCCCTGCCTCCGGGAAACAACTAATGCAACTGGAAGGTTCAGTCTCTATGACCGATATCAGTAGATTTCAGAGCCGGCAAGCTTTCATCGGAAGGTGGAAAAGTGTTTCCTCAGTAGAAGAGTTCGAATCTTCTCATACGTACATTTATGAGAAGTCCCACGGAGATGAAGTTGCTCAGGAGAGCCGTGCCGCCGTAACTGAAGAAGGGCAGGGGGATCCCGACCACGGGGAGAAGTCCCATGGTCATTCCCACATTCACGAAGAGGTAGAAGAGGAAGACGGTGCTTATGGCTATGGCGAGGAATGTCCCGAAGAGGTCCTTTGCATAGTAGGCGGTCTCAAGTCCCCTTATGATTATTATCCCGTAAAGGAGCAGGAGAACGAGAGATCCTATGAATCCCCACTCTTCGGCGAAGACAGCAAATATGAAATCCGTATGTTTTTCCGGCAGGAACCGGAAAGGTCCCTGTGTTCCCTTCAGGTAGCCCTTACCAAGCAACTTTCCTGAGCCTATTGTAATCTTTGACTGCTCTATCTGATAACCGATCCCGCGGGGATCAACAGAGGGGTCCATGAACGCCACGATCCTGTTCTTCTGGTAATCCTTCAGCCCGGACCAGATCATTCTTCCTCCAACGGGAAGAAAGAGGATAATCCCTATCAAGCATATGGCGAGCTGGCGTCTTCCGATCCCCCTTACCAGGGCAAGTATGGCCGAGATGAAAAGCAGGATCAGGGCTGTTCCCAGATCGGGCTGTTTGTAAAGGAAGTAGAAGGGCATGAGCCCGTAGAGCAAGGCATATATCAGGAGTGAGGACCACCGGAGAGGGGATGGCTGTGTGATCAGGAACCTGGAGGCCCCGATGATGAGGAGTATCCTGAAGATCTCCGAGGGCTGGAAACTCAGGGGGCCCAGCCTTATCCACCGCTGGGCACCCATCCCCTCATGGCCTATGAAGATCGTTATCAGCAGGAGAATAACCCCGAGGCCATAAAGGTAATGGGCAGAGCGGAAGAGCCTTTTGTAGTCAAAGGTAAGAGTTCCAATCATGGCTGCAAAGGATATAAGAAGCCAGAGAGTCTGCTTGAGATAGAACCGGGGCTGATATGCCTCAATTACGGGTCTTGTAGCACTGTAGATTGTCATGATTCCAAGGACTGTGATTATCACTGGAACCACCATCAGGAGCCAGTCGATGCGGTGCGAAGCAGAGAGAATCCGGAGCAACCTTTTCTTACCCTTTACGGAGAATATGCCGCTCTTCATTCCCATCCCTCACCACTCAGATAACTCTCGATCACCTCTTTGGCTATCGGTGCTGCCGCCTCTCCCCCATGGCCCCCGTGTTCCACAAAGACAGAGAGGGCGATGGATGGATCCTCTGCCGGGGCATAGGCCACAAACCAGGCATGGTCCCTGGGCCCTGTGGCAGCCCTGCCTGAGGGGTTTCCAACGACCTGGGCGGTCCCTGTCTTTCCTGCTATAAGGAACCGTTCGCTCCGTGCACGCCGGCCCGTTCCCTTTTCAGAATTGACCACACCGACAAGGGCGGTCCTCAGGGCCTTCAGATGCTCCGGGGTTATGCTTATTTTGGATACGGGCTCAGGAGGGTCTTTCTGGATAGTGAGTACAGGCCTGTAGACAGAACCACCGTTTGCCATGGCAGAGATAAGAAGAGCTGCATGGGCAGGAGTGATGGTTACATAGCCCTGTCCGATGGCGGCATTGAAGGTCTCACCAAGATACCAGGGCTTTCCTCTGTTCTTTTTCTTCCAGGAGGTCGTGGGGATGATTCCCTGTATCTCCGTTGAGAGACCGAGGCCGGGTTTCATCTCCAGACCAAGGGCCTTTGCATACTTGGCGATCCTGTCTATTCCGAGAAGCCTGCCGACTTCATAAAAAAATATGTCGCATGACTCGACAATCGCCTTCTGGAAATCCGTGATTCCATGCCCCTCTTCCTTCCAGCACCGGAATGTCCAGATCCCCACCTCGATCTTGCCCTTACAGAAGACAGTGAAGTTCCTGCCGATAACACCCTCTTCAAGTCCGGCCAGGCCGGTTACGATCTTGAATACCGAACCTGGAGGATATCTGCTCTGGAAGACCCTGTTCAGAAATGGATGACCGGGGTCATTTATTATCCTTTCCCAGCTTGCTCTGGAGATGCCCCTTACGAAGATGTTGGGGTCAAAGGATGGGAGGCTGACAAGGGAAAGGACTTCACCGTTTTTCGGATTCAGGGCAAGTAGGGCGCCTGAACGTCTTCCGAATGCTGCTTCAGCCGCCTTCTGGGCCTCGATGTCTATACTCAACCGGATATCTTCGCCCCGGACGGGAAGGACCGTCTTTATCGGGTGCAACTGCCTGCCCAGGGCATCAACCTCGATGAACCTGACACCCGGTGTCCCTGTCAGCCTGTCATTGAAAAGGGCCTCTGCTCCCCATCTCCCAACGTAAGAGCCTTTGGGGAGGTCCCTGAATTTGCCCTTTCTGACTTCCTCCTCGTGGGGATGGCTGATGTATCCGATAAGGTGGGAAGCGGTCTTGCCGTAGGGATAGGACCGGATTATCTCGGTCTGGATTATCAGGCCCGGGAAGTCTGACCTTCTGGCCTCGATTCTTGCAACATCCCTGAATCGGAGTCCCCGCTTCAGGGTTATCGGCTCAAGGCTGTAAGGCTTCTGACGGATGATCCGCTCTGAGATCTCCTCAACGGACAGACCGATCAGTTCGGAGAGTGCCGAGAGGTTGATCTCCTTGCCAGGTGGTTTCGGGAGAAGGGATACCACGAAGTAGGGTTCGTTCTTGACAAGGGGCTTTCCCCTTCTGTCATATATTATCCCCCTGGGGGCGGGAATCTTTACCACTGAGACGCGGTTCTTGTGAGAGAGTTGCAGATAGTAGTTTCCTCTCAGTATCTGGAGCTGCCAGAGCCTGAGAAGGAAGACAAGTCCAGTAAGGAGCGTGAAGAAGGCTATGACCCTGATGGCCCGTTCCTTACTTTCCATCTTCCGGTCCTATGAAGTATCCTGCAGGTATGAGTATTAAACCGCTTACAATCATATATACAAGAAACTCTGTAAAGACCGTCGGAGCAGTCGCGAACAGGGCAAGCATCGTAAACCGTATGGTCTCATCTACAAGGGTAAGAATGAATATAGTCAGTCCGCCCACAACAGGTCTCCATATAAAGAGTCTTCCGAATATGGATGCAGATACAACACCGGTGAATCCCTTTGAGAGGATCGAGGGGCCCAGGATTCCTCCGGTCAGGACATCTTCAAGGAATCCCACCGCCACACCTGTCCAGAATCCTCTGTTGTAGCCCTTCCGGAGGCCGGTCAGATATACGGGAAGAAGGAGGAGGTTGGCAGGGATACCCAGGTTTGTGAGAATCATCTGAGGTATAAAGAGAAGTAGTGTTCCACCGATTATTGCTATTCCCTTTGGCAGAGCCTTCATGATTATCTTGTCCGTTCCTTTCTGCTGCCACCTGATGTCTTCAGTATCATCACTTCTTCAATGCTGTTTTCTTTAACAGCAGGCCTGACGGTTATATCCATGAAGAGTTCGTCTTTTCCGGCGATTTCCGTAATAACCCCTGCCGGTATGCCTGGAGGGAAGATGCCGTCAAGGCCTGACGTAATCAACCTGTCACCCCTTTTAATTGATGTTTCCGCAGGGATGTACTTCAGCCTGCAGTAGCCGTTTCCGCTCCCGGAGAGCACGCCCTCAGTCCTTGAGTCCTGGAGCCGGATAGAGGCGGAAAAGCTCGGATCGGTAACGAGTAGAACCTCTGATGATGATTCGTAAACTTCAGTGATCTTGCCGACCAGACCGTCAATGTTTCTTACTGCCATGTCCTTTCTAAGGCCGTTCCTTTTCCCCTTGTCGATCACAATTATTCTGGGCCATCTCCTTGCCCCGCCGCCTATTACCCGTGCCGTTGTCAGATATTCGGGCACTTCTGCCTTTAACCTGAGCAGGTCCTTTAACCGTGCATTTTCCCTTTCCAGTTCAGGATACTTCTCTGCTACAAGGGAAAGGTCCTTTAATTTCTTTTTTAGTTGTCTGTTTTCTTCACGCAACCGGAGGAACTCCCTGACAGGAACGATGGAACTGTCCCAGAAAGAGTGGAGATCCTTTTGCAACTCGTGAAAGGGGGCCTTCAGAAAGTGAAAAGGCCGGAACGGGCCACGGGTGCTCTGAAAGGTCATCATTGTGATTGTACTGATGAAGAGGAGAAGGAGGAGGATTACCCGTCTGTCAATCATCGTCTGATTCTTTCTCCCTGGTGAGAGGATGGTGAGATTGCAGTATGCCTTCTTTTTCTTATCCCGACAAGCCGCCTCGTGTGGTGCCTGTCAGTCTTCTCCGGTGAGAAGGTCACCGGCAGGCTCAATTCAATGAAACCCGTTGGAGCAGATCAAGCTCATCAAGCATCTTGCCAACGCCACGGACTACAGCGGTAAGGGGATCATCAGCAACTATCACAGGCAGTTGCGTCTCTTCCTTTATCAGATCATCGAGCCCTTTCAATAATGCACCACCTCCTGCGATGACAATGCCCTTATCGACGATATCGGCTGCCAGTTCAGGAGGGGTGTTCTCAAGTGTTGTCTTTATCGCCTCCAGTATCATTGTTACCGGTTCCCTGAGGGCATCCCTTATCTCGTCATCATTAATCACTATCGTCTTAGGGATACCGGAGACCATATCACGCCCCTTTATCTCCATCTCCACCTTCTCCTTACCGATCTTGAAGGCAGAGCCGATTTCCATCTTTATCTGTTCAGCCGTTCTCTCGCCGATCATCATGTTGTATTTTCTCTTGATGTAGGCAAGGATGGTCTCATCCATCTTGTCTCCGCCCACCCTGACAACCTTGCTGAAGACAATCCCGTCCAGGGAGATTACTGCCACGTCCGTTGTCCCACCGCCGATATCAACGATCATGTTACCGGTGGGTTCCCCGACTGGCAGGCCGACTCCCACAGCAGCGGCCATGGGCTCGGATATCAGGTAGACCTCCCTGGCGCCTGATGCTTGGGCTGCATCCTTTACAGCCCTCTGTTCCACCTGGGTTATTCCTGACGGCACACCGATAATAACCCGGGGGGAGACAAAGCTCTTCCGGTTGTGTACCTTTGTTATGAAATACTTGAGCATCTCCCCGGTGGCGTCGAAATCGGCTATGACACCGTCCTTCATGGGTCTCAAAGCGGTAATGTTGGCAGGTGTTTTCCCGAGCATCCTTTTGGCGTCGGCACCCACGGCGATGGTCTTCTTGTTGTCCTTCCTGATAACCACAACAGAGGGTTCGTTACAGACTATCCCCTTCCCCTTGACATAGACAAGGGTGTTTGCCGTCCCAAGATCAATGGCAAGGTCGTTGGAGAACAGTCCAAGAAATTTCTGTATGAACATCAGACCTCCTTTTCCGGTTCGACTACAGTAGTTCCTGCGATCAGATCCCCCATCCGCTGACTCTTGTTGCTTCCCAGAAGAACCACGAAATCAATAAAGAGGATTCCCCCGAGGAAGAACCATCCCAGAAGAGGGATCTGCCAGAGGATAAGGGCAAGTGCGATATCAAGGTTTCTGAGAATCGCTTCCCGTATGGTGGCAGGGCTGCCGTCTTCACGGACTGTCCGGAGACGAAGGAGCATCTTTCCAGGGCTCCTGCCGTCAAAGATACCATCTGCAATGAGTATGAATATGACCCCTGCTGCAATGCCTGTCTCATGCAGAACCTCTGTGAAGGCTGCAAAGATAACCAGATCAATTGCCTTGGCAACTGATCTGGAGAGAAGTCCTGCCGGCGCCACCATTCAGAAATACTATCAGATGGCAGGGGATATTTTCAACCATTATCGAAAAAAGAGACAGAACTGACTAAACAGCCGGGAATAAGTTAAAATAATTACTTCCACGGGGGATGATCCTGATCAGGGAGATGAAAGTATAACAGCTATGGAAGAACGACTTCAGAAGATACTGGCCAAGGCGGGTATCGCCTCCAGGAGAAAGGCCGAGGAGTTGATCGAGGAGGGGAGGGTCCTGGTAAACGGCCAGGTGGCGACTCTCGGGATGAAGGCAGACCCGGCAAGGGACTATATAAAGGTGGATGGAAGGCTCGTAAACAGGCCAGAGCCTCATATGTACATTATGCTTCACAAACCCAGGGGAGTGATAACCGCCCTGGAGGACCCTCAGGGCAGACCCACTGTAAGGGATCTGATAAAGGGGGTAAGGTTCCGTCTCTACCCTGTGGGCAGGCTTGATTTCAACTCTGAAGGGCTCCTGCTGATGACCAATGACGGAGAGCTTGCAAACAGGATAATCCATCCCTCCCGCAAGGTCCCGAAGACCTATCTTGTTAAGGTGAAGGGGAAAGTCGGAGACAGGGTTTTGAAACGGTTGAGGGAAGGGGTGTTGCTTGAGGATGGTCCGACACTGCCTGCACGGATCAAACGTATCAGGATGCCCAAGACCGAGAACAATACATGGCTCGAGATGACCATAACAGAAGGGCGGAAGAGGCAGATCAGGAGGATGTTCGAAAAGGTGGGACATCCTGTACTGAAGCTCAGGAGGACAAGGATAGACGGTATATCCCTGGGGGACCTCCCTCCCGGTGCATGGCGGTACCTGAGCCCGGAGGAGGTAAAAAGGTTGAAAGAACATGTTAAAATAAAAATCTGAAAATTTCAGGATTTGTGATAACCTTACCGTTGCATAAAACAAGGTTCGGCAAGGGGTTTACCCTCAAAGATCAACGTTATATTGTGCAATCCGGGGATCTGCTCTGAATTTTTCATTATAAAGCTCCGGTTGTGTCTAAGTAGAGAAAGTCTGTTATGGACGGAGCCTTAGTAGTCCTGATCGGTTGTAAGAAGGGTTTTAGGGTAGAGATGACCGGACGGTTTCCGCCGGGCCGACACAGGGATGCGCTTACATGGACTACCATGTATTGATAATGAAAAATTCAGAGCAGACCCCCGGATACAAGACAGTGTGAGAAACCCCAGTGGGTCTGAAATTTTTTAAAAGGAGGAGAATGTTCAATGTATAGAGATGCCGGTTGTGCTGAAGTGACTGAAGAAGATATAGGGAGGAAGATCACCCTTTCAGGCTGGGTCTTCCGGTGGCGTGACCACGGCGGGCTCGTCTTTATCGACCTCAGGGACAGAACAGGAATAATCCAGGTGGTCTTCAGCCCCGATGTCTCTCCCGAGGCTCACAGCACTGCCCATACCCTCCGTTCGGAGTGTGTGATAAGGGTCCATGGTGAGGTGAGGAGGAGACCTCCTGAGACGGAGAATCCTGACCTGAAGACCGGCATGATAGAGGTCTATGTTGAATCGATTGACCTCCTCTCAAGGGCCGATGTATTGCCCTTTAATATTGACGAACCAAAGGAGGTATCTGAGCACCTCAGGCTCAGATACAGGTATCTTGACCTGAGACGGCCGGAGATGCTCCGGAACCTTCTGACAAGGCACAGGGTGACGAAGCGGATCAGGGATTTTCTTGATGCCCGGGGGTTTGTTGAGGTTGAAACACCGATGCTCACAAAGTCAACACCTGAAGGTGCGAGGGACTACCTTGTCCCGAGCCGGGTGAACCCCGGACGGTTCTTCGCCCTGCCCCAGTCCCCCCAGCTCTTCAAGCAGATTCTGATGTGCGGCGGGCTGGAGAGATACTTCCAGATTGTGAAGTGCTTCCGTGATGAAGACCTGAGGGCGGACAGACAGCCGGAATTCACACAGGTGGACATGGAGATGTCCTTTGTTGAGGTGGATGATGTAATCAATACTATAGAGGATATGCTCAGAGACCTGTTTTCCGGGGTTCTCGGTAAAGAGGTCCAGACTCCCTTTGAGAGGCTCTCCTACAAGGATGCCATGGAGAGGTTCGGGACTGACAAGCCCGACCTCAGAATCGGTCTTGAACTTGTTGAGATGGAAGACCTGGCGCGGCAGGGCTCCTTCAAGGTCTTTCTGAATGCCCTTGAATCGGGCGGCAGGGTGAAAGGCCTTTGCGGCAAGGGGCTTGCCGGTCTATCAAGAAAGGAGATCGACCTCCTTACAGAGGAGGCCCAGTCCTACGGGGCCGGAGGGCTTGCCTGGATAAAGGTGAAGGACGGCTTTGAATCCCCCATCACGAAGTTCTTCCCCGAAGGTGTTCTCAGGGAGATGGCCTCAAGGCTCGGGGCTGTGAGCGGTGACATGATGCTCTTTGTTGCCGATACGGAAGAGACTACCCTTGATGTCCTTGGAAGGCTGAGGCATTCGATAGGAAAGAGGCAGGGCCTTGTTGAAGAGGGCTTCCGGTTCTGCTGGGTAGTGGATTATCCCCTCCTTGAATGGGATGATGAAGAGGGGAGATTTCAGGCGATGCACCATCCCTTTACGTCCCCGGCGGATGAGGATACAGAGAGGATGCTTTCAGAGGAGATCACGGACAGGGAGGGGCTTGCATCACTGAGGGCAAAGGCTTATGATATTGTTCTGAACGGTTTTGAGATCGGTGGCGGAAGCATAAGGATACACAGGCCTGAAGTGCAGAGAAAGATGTTTGAACTCCTCGGTATTACCCCTGAGGAGGCGGAGAGAAAGTTCGGATTTCTGATTGACGCCTTCCGGTTCGGGGCACCCCCTCACGGCGGGATCGCCCTTGGACTCGACCGGCTTTTGATGCTGATGGTAGGTGCCGATTCCATCCGTGATGTAATCGCCTTCCCGAAGACACAGAAGGCGGTCTGCATGCTCAGTAATGCCCCTTCAGAGGTAGACCCGAAACAACTCAGGGAACTCCATATAAAGACCGACCTGCCAGAGGAAGAGTGAATCTATCCCAGACCGGAAATGAAGAACCCTGCGGCCACGATACGGGCAAGTCCGAAACGGACTCGTATCGAGCAAGACCACGGGGTTAGCGAGCGCTATGCATATTCAGGTGCTTCCAGTGCAAGGGATACATTGATATACGGTGTGATTCGGGGGTATGCTCTGAATTTTTCATTATGAAGCGCCGGTTGTGTCTGAGTAGAGGAAGTCTGTTGTGGACGGAGCCTTAACAGGCCTGATCAGTGGTATAAAGGATGTTTTGAGTAGAAAAGGTCGTTCAGTCTCCGCCGAGCCGACACAGTGATGCGCCTACATGAAGCACCATGTATTGATAATGAAAAATTCAGAGCATACCCCCGAATACAGGACAGGCAGGAGAGGCGCCGTAGGTGTATACCCCCTGCCGGGGCAAAATTTATGCAACTGGACGGTTAACATTAATGAAAAAGGTTCTCGTAGGCATGAGCGGAGGAGTGGACTCCTCTGTTACGGCCTGGCTTCTAAAAGAGAGGGGCTATGAGGTAGAGGGTATAAGTTTTCTTCTCTGGGAGGCAAGGGCACGCCTCAATCCCCGCACATGCTGCTCCATTGAGGCATTCGAGACTGCAAGAGAGACTGCGGAACAGATCGGGATCAGACACTCCACCCTTGATGTGAGGGATGAATTTGTAGAGAAGGTGATAGAGCCCTTTGTGGAGGAGTACATGAAGGGCCGGACTCCCAATCCCTGCATACTTTGTAACAGGCATATCAAGTTCCCAATCCTTTTCAGGGAGGCTGAGGAAAGAGGGGCGGAATTTATTGCCACTGGACATTATGCAAGGATATCCGGGAGTTATGAAGAGGGGTTTCACCTCCTGAAGGGCATTGATTCCTCAAAGGACCAGTCCTATTTTCTCTATGTATTGAAAAGAGACTGGTTGCCGAAGATACTCTTCCCCCTTGGGGAAAAACTGAAGGAGGACGTGAGGGAGAATGCCAGTGAACTCTCGCTCCCCTCAAGAAACAGGCCCGAGAGCGTGGAGATATGCTT
>WFTX01000244.1 GCA_015485235.1 Nitrospirota bacterium
CGTTCGAGGGTGTCTATGTCAGAGTGAAGGTATCTTGCCCTGATCCCAAGGTCGGAATAGTAGGAGGCAAGGTCTTCAGCCATCTTCTTTGTAAGGGTGGTCACAAGGACCCGCTCTCCCCTCCCTGCCCGGGTTCTTATCTCAGCAAGAAGGTCTTCCACCTGCCCAGAGACAGGCCTGAGGATCATCTCGGGATCAGTAAGTCCGGTGGGTCTGATTATCTGCTCTACCACCCTGCCCCCCGTCTGCCGGAGTTCATATTTGCCGGGGGTTGCCGAGACGTAAATCACCTGGTTCACCCTTTCTTCGAACTCATCAAAACGGAGGGGACGGTTGTCAAGGGCAGAGGGGAGGCGGAAGCCGTACTCCACAAGGGTCGTCTTCCTGGAGCGGTCGCCTTCATACATCCCGCCTATCTGCGGGACCGTAACATGGGACTCATCTATTATCATCAGATAGTCTTCCGGGAAATAGTCTATAAGGGTATAGGGCGGCTCTCCCGGCTTCCTCCCGCTCAGGTGGCGGGAGTAGTTTTCTATCCCGTGGCAGAAACCGAACTCCCTGAGCATCTCCAGGTCGAACCGCGTTCGCTGCTCAATCCTCTCAGCCTCGAGAGTCTTCCCCTGTTTCAGGAAGAACTCAACCCTTTCTTCCAGTTCCTTCTCGATGGATTCAATCGCCCTTTCAAGCCGGTCTCCCGGTGTCACCCAGTGGCTGTTCGGATAAATGGCGGCCCTGGTGAGTCGTCTGGTCATCTCGCCCGTGAGGGGGTCAAACTCCCCGATCCGGTCAACCTCATCACCGAAGAACTCTATCCGGATGCCCATGTCAAGGGAAAAAGAGGGGAAGACATCAACCACATCCCCCCTCACCCTGATATTACCGCGCTTGAACTCCCCTTCAGTCCTCTCATAAAGCATGTCTACAAGCTTTCTGATCAGGTCGTCCCTCTCCATCCGCTCTCCTTCCTCTATGATCAGGTGCATCGAGAGGTAATCCTCAGGGGAACCTATTCCGTATATGCATGAGACAGAGGCAACTACTATAGTGTCCCTTCTCTCAAGGACCGCCATGGTTGCCGAATGCCGCATCCTGTCTATATCGTCATTTATCATCGCATCCTTCTCAATGTATGTGTCCGTCTGGGGGAGGTATGCCTCAGGCTGGTAATAGTCGTAGTAACTTACGAAGAACTCCACCGCGTTTTCCGGGAAGAGTTCCCTGAACTCACCGTAGAGCTGGGCTGCAAGGGTCTTGTTGTGGGCGATGACAAGGGTGGGTCTCTGAAGGTTTTCTATCACGTTTGCGATTGTGAAGGTCTTTCCCGATCCTGTGACACCAAGCAGCACCTGGTGCCTGAGTCCCTTCAGGACCCCCTCTGTCAATTCACTGATTGCCCCCGGCTGGTCCCCTTTCGGAGTGAATTCACTTTTAAGTAAAAACTTTCCCATCATTTTAGTATAATATAAATCGAGTTTCAGGATAACGAGACATTTCCTTGTATACAACTTCAACATTGCATAAAACCCTGGGCCGGCAAGAGGCATGCCCTCACAGGCCTTCCAACGCAATATGAAAAACATTATCTTAGGCACTGCAGGACATATTGACCATGGCAAGAGCGCTCTTGTAAAGGCACTTACCGGTGTTGATCCCGACCGGTTGAAGGAGGAGAAACAGCGCGGCATCACCATAGACCTCGGGTTTGCCGACCTCCAGTATCCTGACCTTACGGTGGGAATAGTGGATGTGCCCGGCCATGAAAGGCTCGTCCGGAACATGCTTGCCGGTGCAGGCGGCATTGACATGGTCCTCCTCGTGATAGCCGCTGATGAGGGGGTGATGCCACAGAGCCGGGAGCATCTTGCCATCTGTAACCTCCTCGGCATAAAGTCAGGCATTATAGTTGTAACGAAGACGGATCTCGTTGAGGAAGACTGGCTCGAACTGGTACAGGATGATATCCGGAGCTTCGTAAAGGGGACCTTTCTTGAGGATGCCGAGATCATTGCCGTATCATCAAAGACGGGCGATAATATCGGAGTCCTGAAGGAGAGGATCTACGAATTCGCAAAGAAGGTCAGGCCCAAGTCATCGCAGGGGCTCTTCAGGCTTCCCATTGACAGGGTCTTTACACTGAAGGGCTTCGGGACGGTGGTGACAGGGACATCAGTCTCAGGCAGTATCTCCATTGATGCGCCGGTTGAGATACTTCCTGCGGGAATCTCTACAAAGGTGCGGGGGTTGCAGAGCCATGGGCGGTCGATGGAAAAGGCCTATGCAGGCCAGCGGGTGGCGATCAATCTCCAGGGAGTTGAGAAGGAGGATATCCGGAGGGGTGATGTCGTCGTCTCTCCGGGGAGGTTCAGGCTCACCCGGGCCCTTGATGCAAGGATAGAGATGCTGGCCGACGCTCCCCCTCTCAAGAGCAAGACCGTTGTCCACTTCCACCTTGCCACATCCGAAGTGATCGGGCGGGTAATACTCTATGATACTGAAGAACTGAAGGCAGGAGAGGCTGCATACTGCCAGATAAGGCTTGACCGCCCGGTCCTTGCCGTCTCGGGCGACCGGTTCATAATAAGACGGTTCTCTCCTGTCCAGACCATCGGGGGCGGTGTTGTTCTGGACTCGCAGGCCCGGAGGCGGCGGAAGAAAGAGGGTCTTGATGATCTCAGGGTTTACCTCAAAGGCAGCCTTGAAGACAGAATCGCCACAAAGGTCAGGAAGGCAGGCAGGCGGGGAATCTCTCCTTCGGCAATCGAGGGCTGGATAAATGCTGATCTTCCCGATATCCAGAAGGCGGTGGCTGAACTCCTGAAGAGGGGTGAACTCTTTTCTTATGACGATACCCTTATTCACAGGGATATCCTTGTCTCATTCAAGGAGAAGATCCTGGATGCAGTGGGGAGGTTTCATAAGAACAACCCCCTCAAACCCGGGATGCAGAAGGAAGTCCTCCGATCCCTCTTCGGGATGCAGCAGAGGAGTTTCAACGGCCTCCTTTCCCTGATACCGGAACTGGTGGTTGAGAAGGATCTGGTCAGGATGAAGGATTTTGCCATAGCCGTGACAGGTCAGTTCAGGGAGCTGGGTGAGAAGATAATTAACCTTCTCAGAAAAGAGGGCTTCCAGCCCCCGAACAAGGAAGAGATTGCGGACTATATCGGGAAGAGGTTGAAAGAGACGGAGGATGTCCTCAGGCTGCTGGCGGAAGAGGGCCGGATCAGCCGGATAACCGACTCCCTCTACCTGACGAGGGAGGACTATGAGAGGATGCTTTCCCTCCTCAGGGATTTCTTCAATAAACAGGATACCATGACGGTGGGTGAGTTCCGGGACCTCCTGGGAACTACGAGAAAATACGCCCTCCCCTTCCTCGAGCACCTCGATTCCAACAGGATAACAATGAGGGTGGGCGATGTAAGAAAGGCCCATCCTTCATTCAAAGGGACGCAGGGGAAGGGATAGAGACAGGGATGTCAAAGGCGGTCATTATTCCGGCACGGTACTCCTCAGTCCGGTTCCCCGGAAAACCCCTTGCGAGGCTTGGAGGGAAAACAGTAATTCGCCATGTCTATGAGAGGTCATTGAGTGCCGGGAGTATTGATGAGGTGATTGTTGCCACAGACCATGAGGAGATCTTCCGGGAGGTCCTGGATTTCGGAGGAAAGGCGGTTATGACCAGGCCGGATCACCCCTCCGGTACTGACAGGATCGCCGAGGTGGCAAAAGAGAACGATTATGATATAATTGTGAATGTCCAGGGGGATGAGCCGCTTATTACCGGAGAGATGATAGACCAGGTAGTCGGGCTCCTCGATGAGGAAGAGGCCGATATATCCACACTTGCCAGAGCAGGCAGTGATCCCGGGGAGTACCGGGATCCCAACACTGTGAAGGTCGTCCTTGACAGCCGGGGATATGCCCTCTACTTCTCAAGGGCGGAGATACCATTCTTCAGGGATGGCGGAGAGATCAGTTTCCTTGCGCATATCGGGATCTATGGCTACAGGAGGGAAGTCCTGCTTGCCCTTACGGCTCTTGAACCGGCGCCGCCGGAGAGGGCTGAAAGGCTTGAACAGTTGAGGGCATTATTCAATGGATACAGGATCAGGGTGGGAATAACAGAGAACAAAACCTTCGGGATAGACACCCCGGAGGACCTTGAAAGGGTGGAGAGATGGCTAAATTCATCTTTGTGACGGGTGGAGTGGTCTCGTCACTGGGGAAGGGGATTGCCTCGGCAGCGATCGGGGCACTGCTTGAAGCGCGGGGACTCAAGGTGACACTCCAGAAACTTGATCCCTATATCAATGTGGATCCCGGGACTCTCAGCCCTTTCCAGCACGGTGAGGTCTTTGTTACTGATGACGGGGCGGAGACGGACCTCGACCTCGGGCACTATGAGAGGTTTACCAGTGTAAGGACCTCCCAGGCAAACAATGCCACTACAGGCAGGATTTACAACAATGTGATAACCAAGGAGAGAAAGGGAGACTATCTGGGCGAGACCGTTCAGGTGGTTCCCCATATAACCAATGAGATAAAGAATACAATCAAGTCGGTAAGCAATGACTTTGATGTCGTGATAGTTGAGATAGGCGGGACGATCGGTGACATCGAGAGCCTTCCCTTTCTGGAGGCTATCAGGCAGATGAGGTATGATGTGGGGAGGGAAAATGTCCTGTACATGCACCTCACCCTTGTCCCCTATATACCGAGTGCCGGAGAGTTGAAGACCAAACCGACCCAGCACAGTGTCAAGGAACTGAGGGCGATAGGTATCCAGCCCGATGCCCTCCTCTGCAGGTGTGACCGGCCGCTCCCGGAAGATATGAAGAAGAAGATAGCCCTCCACTGCAATGTGGACCTGGACTCTGTTATAGCAGCCATTGATGTGGATACCATCTATGAGGTCCCCCTTGCCCTTCATGATGAGGGGCTTGACCGGCTGATTGTGGAGAGGTTCGGGTTGCAGGTCGGGGAGCCCGATCTTTCGGAATGGCAAGAGGTGGTCAGGAGGATCAAGGAGCCTGAGAACCGGGTGACCATCGCCCTGGTGGGCAAGTACATAGATCTGAAGGATTCCTACAAGAGCCTGAATGAGGCACTCATCCACGGTGGTATCGCAAACAACACACAGGTGGACTTCCTGTGGGTGGATTCAGAGGAGATAGAGGTCCACGGTCCTGAGAGATATCTCTCCGAGGCGGACGGTATCCTCGTGCCCGGTGGTTTTGGTTACAGGGGGATCGAGGGGAAGATCGCGGCGATCCGGTATGCCCGGGAGAAGAAGGTCCCCTTCTTCGGGATCTGTCTCGGGATGCAGTGTGCGGTGATTGAGTATGCAAGGAATGTCTGCGGGCTTCCAAAGGCGAACAGCTCGGAGTTTGACATGAACACCCCCGATCCTGTGATTTACCTGATGGAGAAGTGGTTTGACTTCCGGAAGGGGAAGGTGGAGGAGCGATCCAGCGAGAGTCATAAGGGCGGTACAATGCGGCTTGGGGCATACCCCTGCGTGCTTTCGGAAGGGACCTTTGCCTTCAATGCCTATGGAAGGCGGGAGATACAGGAACGGCACAGGCACAGGTATGAGTTCAACAATGCATACAGGGGTGTACTCACAAGACACGGTCTGAGAATAAGCGGCCAGAGCCCTGACGAGGAACTGGTGGAGATAGTTGAGATAGATGATCATCCCTGGTTCCTGGGCTGCCAGTTCCATCCTGAGTTCAAGTCGAGGCCTACTGATCCTCACCCTCTCTTCAGGGATTTCATCGGAGCGGCCCTCGGAGAAAAGAGAGCGCTTTTTTAGGTTGTGTTAAAGAAGAACCCTGCGGTTTGCCACAGGGTTCTTCCTGTTTTTCATTATGAAGCTCCGGCCGTGTCTGAGTAGAGGAACCCTGTTATGGACGGAGCCTTAACCTGAATGTTGTATAAACAGGCGGGGAGCCATACC
>WFTX01000245.1 GCA_015485235.1 Nitrospirota bacterium
GCTCGGAGATGTGTATAAGAGACAGCTCCATATGTGGCTTTGTTTATGTCTGCTTTTATATCAGTTGGGATGATTTTGGGGTTGAAAGCCCAACGTGCCCGACGAGTGGGAGTTCTGCTTGTTTTTATAGGCGTTGCCATCATCTCTTACCTTCCAAACATTGTTTCTGCTGAAAAATGGCCGAGCTATCGGACGCTGATAACTCTTGGCCCCTTAATGGGTATGTATTTTTTCTTTGCTATGAAGGGATATTTATCAACTGCTGCTTCGAGATATGTGAAAATCTTTTTCACTGTCTTTCTTTCTGTAGTTGTTCTGGCATCAGGATTCATTGCGCAGAGAAATGTCAAGGAATTCTTTATAGAGCCTCAGTTGAAGGAGCTTGCTTTCATAAGGGAAAGATTGCTTTCAAAGGATTTGTCCACTCTGAAGAAAATATATTTTGTTGCTTTGAGATGGAATGATTCTATGGCGCCTATTGTCCGTTTCGATGAATTTGGCCTTCCATCTACAAGCCAGCCTTGGGTCCAAATACGCATCTTGCCTCTCTTGATAAGTGAGCTGTCTGACAAAAAAATAAATATTCCTGTTGAAATTATCAGCTTAAGCGATGTTGCAAAATTAAAAGGAACTCCTGATACTCTTCTAATAAACATGAAGGAAATAAAAAATTGAAATTTTTACTCCACTGGAAATAAAGTTGTGCAATGATGACTACCTAAGCCTTGATATTATCCGTTACAGTGAATGTAAAATAAAGGGCAAAATAAAGGTGAATTGATGTCAGATACCAATCCATTAATCTCAATAATCGTCCGCACAAAGGACAGGCCCAGGCTTCTGATGAGGGCACTGGGGAGCATAGCGGCACAGGACTATTCCCCGATCGAGGTGGTTCTCGTCAACGATGGGGAGAGACTGAACGAGGATGAAGCACGCAGTATCTTTCACGGAGGACAAAGCCTGAAGATAGTGGATAATAAGGGCAGGGGGAGGACTGTTGCGGCCAACGAAGGGATAAGACATGCCACGGGACAATTCATCAGTTTTCTTGATGACGATGACATTATCTATCCAGACCATGTATCCACCCTTGCCGGGTTTCTGACCAGAAGCGATTACAGGGTTGCATATACAGAGAGTGTTTTTGTTCATGTAGAGTACGATCCTGATAAGAAGGAGATGGTGGAGACGAAAAGATATCCCGCAAGAACGATGGATTTTTCCCGGGAGACACTGCTCTTCTATAACTACATTCCCTTCATGTGTCTGATGTTTGAGAGGGAGGTGCTTGATGAAGCAGGCGGCCTGGACGAGGCCTTCGAAATGTGTGAGGACTGGGATCTTACGATCAGGGTGTCCAGGAAATATTCCTTTTTTCACATCAGCAAGGTGACATCCGAGTACAGTATCTGGAGCAGGGATATACAGTCCATCAGGAAGAACGAGGTTCTTCACGGATGGAGAAAGAGGATATATGAAAAACATCAGACTGACATTAGTCCCGATGTTATCGCTGAATTCATCTTCGATGGTTACTGGCATTCCGTAAAATTCATGGAGGACTATAACAGGGAACTGGAAGGCAGGATCAGTGAACTGGCAGAAAAAAACAGGCAAACAGAAGAAAGAGCCAGGGAACTGGCAGAAGAAAACAGGCAGCTGAAAAGAAAAGAGGAAGTCCTGAGGACGGAAAAGATTGAGTTGTGGAACAGGGTGGAGGAACTCCAGAGAAGCGTTCGGGAATGGGAGGCCTTTGCCAGGGATCGTGCCATAACAGTGCCGCCGGGCCTCAAGAGGTTTCTGAAAAAATTTTTCAGATGAGAGGAGTCATTCAGAATAAGTGTTGCCCTATATATCTGTAGTAATAAGGACAAAGAATGAGGCGGAGCATATTGCCGACGTAATCAGGAAGTTGAAGGAACAGCGGTACGAAGGCAGTGTTGAGATAATAGTTGTTGATTCCGGCTCCACTGATGGCACTGTAGAGATTGCTGAGAGAGAAGGGTGCAGAGTAATCAGGATAAAGCCGGAGGACTTTTCTTTCGGTGGCGCCCTGAATATCGGTATATCCAATGCAGAGGGTGAGATCATAATAAACCTGAGTGGTCACTCCGTTCCTGTTCATGAGGACTATTTTTTGCAGATGATCGTTCCCTTTGAGAATCCGGTCGTGGCAGGCACCTTCGGCCGGGATGTCCCATGGCCTGATGAATGCCCGTCCCAGACAAGGGATGTGCTGCAGCATTTCCCTCCTTCAGGGCTTGACGGCAACAGGTTTTCAAATGCAAATGCCGCCATCAGGAAAAGCATATGGGAAAAGATTGCCTTTGATGAGAGCCTTGCCGGGTCAGAAGACCTCCTGTGGGCGAAGCAGGTGATGAACCTTGGCTACAGAATAGAATATATTCCCCGGGCAGAGGTGTTTCATTCTCATGGCCCCTCTCCCAAATTCGTGTATAAAAGGGCATACAGGGAGAGCAGGAGCCTGAATGCCTTCCTTGAGAAGAAGGAGCTTTTCGGGAAAAAGAAGTTCCTCCGGTTCTGGATTGCCAATACCCTGAAAGATATACGGTTTGCGATGAGGGAGAGACGCGGCCTCAAGTGGTGCTTTCATATACCGGTTTATCGCCTGTATCAGACGGCCGGCCTGTACAGGGGGTTCAGGGAGGGGCTGCTGATGCAGAACAGTACGCTCTCGGATGTTGGCCGGTATGAATTCAGGAAGAGGAAAAAGAAAGGTCGCAAGGTGCTTATGGTCGCCCACTGCTTCCTCCCTGAGAGTGTTGGAGGCACGGAGTTCTACACCCTGAACCTTGCAAAGAAGTTGATGGAGAGGGGATGGGAGGTAACGGTCCTTTCAGCCCTCAGGGACCTGACCCAGAAGAGGTATAAGGTGCTTGAGGGTGAGTACGATGGTGTACGTCTGATAAAGATTCTCAACTCTCCTGAACTCTGTACAAAATTTACGGAATTCTTCATTGACCATAATGTGGATCATGTTTTCAGAAGAATCCTCGAGGCGGAAGAACCGGACATTATCCACTTTCAGCACACGGCATATCTCTCGGCAAGGCTTCCCGAGATCGCAAGGCAGATGGGGGTGCCATCGGTTTTTACCCTTCATGATTACTGGTATATATGCTTCAGGAGCCAGTTGATCAGGCCGGCTGAGGGTGTCTGCCCAGGACCATCAGACGGAGTGTACTGTTCTACCTGCTATGATCCCGCCCATCCGACACAGGGTGGAGAACCGAGATTTCCCTTCCTGAACAGAATGATCCAGCTTCCTGTTATCAGGAGGTTGAATCTGAAGGAACTGCTTCCTTCGTCTGTAATCTCATTTCTGAAAAAGATTCTTTACAGACGGAGATATGAGTACAGCAGTGGTTCCGATCCCGTCCTGCCCTCTCCGGATCTCTGGCCGATACTTGAACAGAGGTTCAGGATGGAATTCATGAGGCGGCAACTGGGATTTCCGGAGGCTGTGATAAGCCCGTCCCTTCATCTCAAGAGACGCTATGAACAGGAAGGCTTCAGGGAGATTCTCTATATCCCACACGGGTTTGAACCGCGCGAGAAGGTCATGAATATGCCCTTTTCCGGTGAGCTTGTCATTGCATACCTGAGCAATATTGTTCCCTTCAAGGGCGCTGATGTCGTGTTGCGTGAACTGAGGCACGTTAAGGAAAGATCCCGGCTGAGGCTGCTTTTTTATGGTAAGGTGCTTGACAGAGAGTATCATGAAGACTTACGTAAACTTGCAGAAAGTTATGATAATGCTCAAATAGAGTTCATGGGGCCATACAGGGGCGAGGATGAATTGAGGGAGATACTTGAAAGGGTTCACTTTGTGATCTTCCCTTCACTCTGGGAGGAAAACCATCCCCTCGTTATCAGGGAGGCCCTGCTCTATGGTATTCCAGTTATCAGTACATCCCTTGGCGGGGCTCCGGAGGCCATAGAAGACGGAGTGAACGGCTTCATCTTTGATCCCTACAGGGAGGGTGACCTTGCCGGTGTGCTGAACAGGATTTTTGAGAGTCCTGACCTTATTGAAAGGGTTACTGAAGGTGCGCGCCGGTCCGAGGTGATGACGATAGGGAGGCATGTTGATGAGATTGAGTCTGTTTATGAGGGTATTATGGGCGCTGTTTACAGTGAGACATTCATGCGGACAGGCCGGGATAAAGAGGGGTGAAGAAGATTGAAAAGAGCGTGTAGGGGAGCGGGTAACGTGAAGAAAGAACACCCGGTAACCCAATAACTTAATAACTTAATAACCAATAGCAATCTTCAGGAATTAAACTTATCGTATGCTTTATGTTAATATATCGAAACCTTGCGGGGAGTTCCTATGAGAAAAATACTTCTGTTAGAGATAATGCTTCTTGTATCCCTTGGGATGATATCACTCCCGTTGTCTGTTTCGGCTGAACCTGTCGGCACTCAACTTCTTGCCTTCAAAGGTCTGTTTAAAAGCTACAAGGAGAGGGTGGAGAACGGAGTGCAGGAATCCGGTGAAAAAGAAGCACCGGCCGCGACACCTCCACCTGCATCTGAACCCGGCCCGCCCAAACAACCGGATTCACTTCCCGGAAAGCAAGAGGAAGAGACGGGACAGGTGCCCGTCGCAGGAAAGACGGTTGAGAAGAAACCCTCAGTTGAGAATAAGGCTGCAGGGAATTCTTCTTCTGACAGCCCGGGGCGTGTGGATAGCGGGGTTGAAGAGACAGGGGAGATGAGCACCGGGAGCAGCAAGATGGAAGAGAACGGGAAGGGGATAAGTTTCTATTTCGATGACGCAGATGTATATGAGGTTATCAATACTGTCTTCGGGGAGATCCTGAAGGTCAATTATATAATCGACCCGAAGGTCTCGGGAAGGGTGAATTTCAGGACCACCACACCGATACCAAGAAAGGAAATCCTTCCGGTAATACAGATAATATTGAGGCTCAACGGTATCGGCGTAGTGGAGGACAATAATCTCTACAGGATCGTTCTTCTGCCTGAAGTGAGCAAGGAGCCCGCACCTGTAAGGTTCGGGAAAAATGCCGGTGATATCCCTCTCAGGGGCCTCTCGGTTGTGCAGATCATCCCGCTTGAGTATGTGGAATCCAAGGAGCTGGTGCGTATCCTCACACCCCTTCTCACGCCGGGTGGTTTCATTATGGACATACCCTCCCGTAACTATCTGATGGTGACTGATACTGATTCGAACATGAGGAGGCTTCTTCAGGTTGTCTCGATATTCGACAGGGAAGACCTCCAGGCGGTCTCAAAACCGAAGGTCTTTGTTTATGACCTGCAGAACGCAAAGGCCGACCATGTAGCTGAAATCCTCCAGAAGATATTCCTTGGCGGGAGCAGGTCCTCCAGGGTATCCAGGCCTGCTGTTTCCAGGAAGCCTGTCAAGGGGGACAAAAAGACAGCCCTTACAAAGCCGAGAGTGCCTGCTGTCACATCGGCGGGCTCCTTTGATGAACCCCTTGTGGCACCGGGGACAAAGATATTCGGTGATGAGATAACCAACTCCATTATCATTCTTGCAACGCCGAAGGATTACTCCCTTATAGAAGATGTAATAAAACAGATGGATGTGATGCCCCGACAGGTCCTGATAGAGGCACTTGTGGCCGAGGTGACACTTAAGGACGAGTTCAAGTTCGGGCTGGAGTGGTACCTGAAGACGAACTTCAAATTGGGGAATACGAAACTTACGGGTTTCCCGGTATTTGGTGAGAGCATTGGCGGGTTTGATCCGGCAAATATCCTTGCTCAGACGGGATTCACCTTTGCCGCTCTGGATGCCGCTGAAGTAGTGCGGGGGCTTCTCCAGACCCTTGCAACCGATCAGAGGGTGAAGGTCATAGCCTCACCCCATATAATGGTCTCTGACAACCGGGAGGCCAGAATACAGGTGGGGGATCAGTTGCCGGTCCAGACATCCCAGTCCGAGACGAGTGCGGGCACTCTCGTGACATCCGTACAGTACAGGGATACGGGATCAACACTGAAGGTTAAGCCCCACATAAACGAAGGCGGCCTTGTAAGCCTTGAGATCACCCAGGAGCTCTCGTTCCAGACCGGTACTGGTGTTCAGGACAACCCCATCATATCCAACCGGACTGCCGAGACTAATGTAGTGGTCCAGGATGGACAGACCGTAATCATAGGGGGATTGATAAGAGAGACTAAAGACTCCTCCCAGACGGGAGTTCCCGTTCTGAAGGATATCCCAATCCTTGGCTATCTCTTCGGGGCGACAGAGACTTCAGTTAACAGGACCGAACTTATCGTACTGATTACTCCACATGTTGTGAGAACCCCTGACGAGTCTTCGAAGATCACTGATCTCTTCAGGAAAAAACTTAAAGGGATTTCTGAGAAGAGAGATGGAAAGGATAAATAAAAAAATGTTTAATTTGTGGATTTTTTTCAGCAGGTTTGTGGTATAATCGACAATGCCGGGCATTAAATCCCGGGGAAATTAATGCTTTTTAACTGGTCCAAAAATTGCATAAAAGTTTATATATTGTTCTGGGTGAGATTTTTTCTGAGATGGAGAGTTAGTAAGCGTAAAAAAAACTTGACAGAATTTTTGTTTTTGTATATACTGATATAAAATTTTATGTTCTTCAGGAGGTTTATGGGGAGAGGAGTTCCGGCTTTATCATGGGTATCTTGGTTTCTGGTGATGGCTCTGGCTATGCTGCTTCTTTCATGCCAGGGCACTGGGGTAAGGAAGAATATAGATGACAGAGAGGCGCTGAAGAAGAGAGTGACAGAGTACTGGAACTATAAAATCAGAAGGGAGTTTGACAGGGCTTATCAGATGGAGCTTCCTCTTTACAGAAAAACGGTATCAATGGTCAAATATATAAAAAGGTTTCATGACGGGATGTACTGGACAGGAGTGGATGTAAAGAATATAGAGATGGACGGAGGAGCGGCCTGGGTTCTGGTTGGGATAGAGGCGAGAACGATCATCCCCGGCATACCGCAGAAAAAGGGGATTGGATACAGCAGTACCCTCAGAGAGAGGTGGATTAAAGAAGGTGGGGTGTGGTATCATGTCCCGAGAAAGTTTTTAAAGCGTGCAACCATTTCCGGCACTTGAATCTATGGAAAAGGAGGTGATGAGTCGAGGGAGGTCAAAATAGTGCAATCAAGTTGTGTTTAATTCTGCTGGCATTGTCAGCAAGGAGTCTTGGGAAAAAGGAGGAGCAATGTTTAAGAAAGGAATCTTAGCGATTAGTATTGTTGCATTGGTAGTCTTTGCTGCAGGGCTCGCCTTTGCATCGGAAGCAAACCCTGCAAACATTGATGGATTGACCGATGGAAATGATGCAGGGGGGTACAATGTCTATGTAAACCCCGGCAACCAGGGTGATGCCCTTCTTTACGGGTATTACAATGTCAGGGGTTATGGAAACCTCTTTACCATTGTGAACACCAGTGACACTTCTGGTGTGGTTGCAAGGATCAGGTTCAGGGAGGCAACAGAGAGTGACGAAGTCCTTGACTTCAACATCTGCCTCAGTAAGGATGACATGTTCGTCGGTATCATTGTTGACGACGGGACCCAGGGCAGGCTCTTCCAGCTTGACAGTGACACCACCCTTACTGCTCCGGCAATCCCTTCAACAGGCGTTGCCTTCAAGCACTCCGCTAACGGTGGTAATGCAACAGTTACCGCCGACGAGACCAAGGAAGGGTATTTTGAGCTGATCGGGCTTCAGACAATAGCTGCCGAGCCGA
>WFTX01000246.1 GCA_015485235.1 Nitrospirota bacterium
CTACAGAAGATACCTGGCCCTCAGGGGAAAGGGGGTCGTGCCAAAGGACAGGTTCGAGGACATAAAGCTCTCCCGTGACCTTGCAATCACCACACTCAGGGAAGCCCGGGAAGAGAGGAAAAGGGCGGAAATCAGGCTCACCCTTGCAGAAAACGAGCGGAGGCTGATCCCCGAGAAGGAGAGCGAGATAGAGGGGCTCCGTCACTCCCTGAACTCCATCAGGGCCGTACTGAATGAAATAGATATCCAGCTCACCCATACAACAATAAAGGCACCCAGGGATGGAATAATACTGAAGAAGGTCGTCCAGCCCGGTGAAGTGATAGGCCGGGGTGGAGTGATCGCAACAATGATCGATCCCGCCTCAATCTTTGTAAAGAGTTATCTGCCCGAACCCGATCTCGGAAGAGTACGTATCGGCACGACTGTGGGCATCACCACAGACAGCCATCCTGACAGGAAGATACAGGGCTACATCTGTCACATATCCGAAGAGGCCGAGTTCACCCCCAGGGAGGTCCAGTCAAGGCAGGAACGGATCAAGCAGGTCTTTGAGCTGAAGGTATGCTTCAGAGAAGGGACTGAAGGCATAGAGAGCCTGAAAAAGGGGATGCCCGTTGATCTCATGATCCTGCCTGAAACAGAAAACCGGAAATGACCCCTCTTTCTTCTGAAGAAGAGACCCGCAAGGTAATGGAGGACCCTCCCCCTGACCAGCCGGATCACCCCCTTTTCCTGCTCAGGGGAGTCGGCAAAAGCTACAGAAAGAAGCCTGCCCTCGAAGATATAAACATTGGGATAAGCAACGGCGAAATAACCGGAATTATCGGGCCTGACGGCGCCGGGAAGAGCACACTCCTTAAGATATGCGCCGGGATACTCCGTTACAGTGGAAGCCTCCTCTATGAGGGCAGGGAACTCTCCAGCAATCCAGAAAGGATAAAAAGGGACCTCAGTTACATGCCCCAGGGGATCGGCCACAACCTGTACATGGATCTTACGGTGGAAGAAAACATCAGGTTCTTCGGCCTGCTGAAGGGTGTTGAAGACTCTGCCATAAACGAACGTTCCAGAGAGCTCCTTGAGGCAACGGGGCTTGCCCCCTTCAGGAGGCGCTTCGCCCGGGACCTCTCCGGCGGAATGAAGCAGAAGCTGGGCATCTGCTGCTCCCTCATATCACTCCCCCGCGTACTGATACTCGATGAGCCTTCAACAGGGATAGACCCTCTCTCAAGGAGGGAACTCTGGAAACTTCTGAACAGTTACCTCCATGATACGGGAACCGGGATACTCCTGGGTACTTCCTATATGGATGAGGCCGAGAGGTGCCATTCCATAATGTTTCTCCACCATGGCAGGCCGGTCTATCAGGGACATCCCGAACTGTTGATGAAGAAACAGACAGGGCTTGAAGAGGCCTTTTTTGAAAGGCTCCTTGAGATGGGAGAGACTCTGAGTGAGGTAGAACCCCCTCCCGACTTCCCCGGACATCAGGCCGAAGGAAGGGTTGAAGTCAGGGAGGTCTCCAAGTACTTCGGTGACTTCCAGGCCCTCAGGGATGTCTCTCTGAGCATCAGGCCCGGCGAAGTCTTCGGCCTCCTCGGTCCCAACGGTGCAGGAAAGACCACCCTGATCAAATGCATGACAGGGCTTCTCACACCGGACGGTGGAGATATAAGCATCGCCGGGCAGCCTTCTGGATCAGAGCAGCTTCCCTATGCAATTGGTTACATGTCCCAGGTCTTTTCACTCTACGGTGATCTTTCCGTGAAGGAGAACATCGAACTGTACGGAAGCATCTACGGCCTTGAAGGCAGAACACTTGCCGGGAGAATGGAATGGGTCCTTGACTTCTCCGGCCTGAGCGGCCAGGAAGGGAGCCTCGTTAAGGCCCTCCCCCTGGGGATGAAGCAGAGACTGGCCCTCGGAGTGGCCTCCATTCACCTCCCGGCAATCCTCTTCCTTGATGAGCCCACATCAGGAGTGGATCCCGTTGCACGCAAACAGTTCTGGAACTACATAAGGATGCTTGCCGATAAACTCAGGACCACTGTTATCGTAACCACCCATAACCTTGTGGAAGCCGACTATACCGACCGGGTGGGCATAATGGATTCAGGGCAACTGATAGGTCTTGGAAGTCCGGAGGAACTCCGGAGTGAATTTCTGCAGTATGAAGGAACGGTCTTTGAAATAACGCCTGAGCACCCTCTTGATGAAGACCTTCTCGGAAGGGAGGGCCTCTCCATCGCGCCCTTTGGAAGAAGGTATCACATCTGGAAAAAGGGGCTTTCCCGGGCTGCACTCGGAGCAGCCCTTGAAAGAGCAGGAATGAAGGACTGCCATATAAGGGAAATTCCTCCCCCCATGGAGGATGTCTTTGTGTATTATCTGAGGAAGGGGCGGCGATGAGACGGATCAGGGCAATCGCCGTCAAGGAG
>WFTX01000247.1 GCA_015485235.1 Nitrospirota bacterium
ACCTTATAGTCTATGCATTATAACTGAACAGGACATCTCACTTTACGATTCAAAAAAACATCGCATTAAATCCGGTCTCGATGGAGGTCAGCCTGCTCACCCTGACATTACTTATGACAGTATTAATAATAAGAACGGGCAGGTGAAGGCGTCTCGTAACCCCATTTAATGCAATGGTTATGAGATTAAAAAGAGGAATCCCTGTTAACCCTCCGGGTGGAAGACGGGCGCTTGATGTTCTGACTGTGAGGTAATGCTCAAATGGGGATTGCTCGCCTCCTCCACCTGCCCCAAAAGGGTATTCCTGATAAAATCCTGGATAAGAATCGTTCAATTCAGGCATAAATATGAGGTTCGGAAGGGAGGTGAAAAACAGGCTGAGGATGAGAAGACATCGCATATGCGTGAATGTGTCAATGAGGGGATGCGACAAAGACGATAAATGACCAATGACAATTTCCCCGGTCATTTGCTGTCAGTTATGTGCAACTGCAACATTCAGTCTGATATAATTGTGTGATGTATGAAGATATAAGGACAGACTTCCTCATAATCGGCAGTGGTGTGGCAGGGCTTCGTGCCGCCATTGAACTTGCCGGGAAGGGCGAAATAACGGTAGTCACCAAGGACATAATGAAGGAGTCCAGTACCGAGTATGCCCAGGGTGGGGTTGCAGTAGCCCTGAGCGATGAGGATG
Organism: Nitrospirota bacterium; assembly: GCA_015485235.1. GTDB lineage: Bacteria > Nitrospirota > Thermodesulfovibrionia > Thermodesulfovibrionales > JdFR-85 > WFTX01. Next base: position 698 of record WFTX01000247.1, read on the forward strand.
AGGTAGGAATCCATTATGAGGATACCATCCGGGCTGGTGACGGGTTGTGTATCAAGCCTGCCGTTGAGGTTCTCGTCTCCGATGGTCCCTGGAGGATAAGGGAACTCATAGACTGGGGTGCTGCGTTTGATATGAAGGGGACGAAACTTGATTTCACCCTTGAGGCTGCCCATACAAGGAGACGCGTTCTTCATGCCCATGGTGATTCCACCGGGAGGGAGATTGGGAAGGTGCTGCTTTCAAAGGTAACTGCTGAGAGTGAAATAAAGCGGCTCACCTTCTCCGTAGCAGTGGATCTCATGGTGCATGACGGAAGGTGTCTTGGAGCCGTTATACTTCGTGAAGGAAAACTCTACAGGGTTTTTGCAAAGGCCACGGTTCTTGCTACAGGTGGCGGTGGACAGATCTATGCAAGGACTACAAACCCGGAAGTGGTCACAGGTGACGGTATGGCCATCGCCTGGCGGGCAGGAGCGGTTCTGAGGGACATGGAATTTGTCCAGTTTCATCCCACTGCCCTCTATGCCCCTGGTGCACCACAGTTTCTCCTCAGTGAGGCCATGCGTGGCGAGGGCGGAAGGCTTCTTAACATCTATGGCGAGCCTTTCATGAAGAAGTACCATCCCGACGGAGAACTGGCGCCGCGGGATGTGGTCTCAAGGGCGATAATATCGGAGATGGTTGAGACAAAGAGTCCCCATGTCTATCTTGACCTGACCCACCTTGATGCCGGGTTCATAAAGGGGCGGTTTCCCAGGATATATCAGACCTGCCTGAGATATGATGTGGATATCACCCGTGACCGGATTCCCGTCTCTCCTGCCGCCCATTACATGATGGGCGGTGTCATGACAGACACTGATGGTAGGACTTCCATCGAAGGTCTCTTTGCTGCGGGAGAGGTGACCTGTACAGGTGTACATGGTGCAAACAGGCTTGCAAGCAACAGTCTCCTTGAGGGACTTGTCTTCGGTGCAAGGGCAGGAATGTCTGCCCGTGATTATGCCAGCAGGATGAGTGAACCCGTACCCAAGACGTACCTTCCTCCCCACGGGTCGGGAAGCATTGACCATTACGATTATAATGAGGTAAGGAGCCTGATCAGAAGGGTGATGTGGGAGCGTGTGGGGATCATCAGATGCTCAGAGTCTCTCGGGATAGCTAAGGAAAGACTGGGAGCATTCAAAGGGCTCCTTGAGGGAACGTATCTTACAAGGAAGGAAGTGGAGGTAAAAAACATGCTCCAGACGGGGCTTCTGATAACAGAGGCCGCTTTCAGGAGGGAGTGCAGCATCGGGGCACACTACCGTTCGGACAGGAAGAGCAAGGAGGGCTGCCGCTATCATCTGCTAATGAAGAGAGAGGATGATGGAAATATGAGTTTCTGGGAGGAGCAATGCGATTGAAAATGAGACGGGCAAGGATCGTCTGTACAATAGGGCCGGCATCAGGGGATGAAAAACGGATCACCCGGATGATCAGGGCCGGGATGAACATTGCGAGACTGAACTTCTCCCATGGCAGCCATGAGGAACACCTCCGTTACATAAAAATGGTACGGGAGGCATCGGAGACGCTTGGTATGCCTGTCGGGATACTCCAGGACCTCCAGGGCATAAAGATCAGGATAGGTGATCTCCCTGAAGGAGAAATCCACCTCAGGACAGGGGATCACGTGCTGGTCAGGCCAGGTGCAGGACCTTCCACCATGAAGGAGATACATATCAACTACCCGGCCCTCCTCAGGGATGTGAAGAAAGGAGACAGGGTACTCCTTGATGACGGACTCATGGAACTCCGGGTTACGGGGAGGAGGAAAGATGCCCTCCAGGCGGTGGTCAAGGAGGGAGGTGTCCTGAGAAGCAGGAAGGGGGTAAACCTGCCGGACTCGAAGATTTCCCTGAGTCCCTTTACGGACAAGGACAGGGAAGACCTCTCCTTTGGTATCGCAAATGGAGTGGACATGGTCGCCCTTTCCTTTGTACTGAAGGCATCGGATATAAAGACAGTCAAAGACTGGCTCCATGAGCAAGGAAGGGAAATCCCCGTGATAGCAAAGATTGAGAAACCCGAGGCCCTTGAGGATATGGAAAGAATACTTCAGGTGGCAGACGGCATTATGGTTGCAAGGGGTGACCTCGGCGTGGAGATACCGCCTGAGAAGGTCCCCATGGTCCAGAAGATGCTGATAAGGAAGGCTAACAGGGCGGGCAGGATGGTGATCATAGCAACCCAGATGCTTGAATCCATGCGAGAGCACATGCGCCCCACCCGGGCAGAAGCCACGGATGTGGCGAATGCAGTAGTTGACGGCACTGATGCGTTGATGCTTTCTGCAGAGACTTCCTCGGGCCGGTACCCCCTGAAGTCTGTAAAGATGATGGACAGGATTATAAGGGAGACCGAAAAGATAACTCTAAGTGAACTGGTCGGGACAAAAAGGGAACTTCCTATTGTAGAACCCGATGAACGGGAGGCCCTTGCCGTGGTGGATGCAGCGGTGAGGGCTGCGGAAGACCTTCCGGTCAGATATATCATAGCCTTCACAAGGACAGGGTTTACCGCCAGGGTACTCTCGAAACTCCGCCCCACGCTCCCTGTGATAGCCTTTACGCCTGAGGAAGATGTTTACAGACGTCTTTCTCTCTGCTGGGGAGTGATCCCCATGTTGACCGAGCCTGTCTCCAGCACTGACAGGATGCTCCGGCTGGTCGAGGATATTCTGATCGAGAAGGCCATGGTCAGGGAGGGAGACAGGATGATAATACTTGCAAGTTCACCAATGGACCTCTTCGGGAAGACAAACTTCATGAAGGTACACCGGTGCGGCGGGGGGTCATGAGGGACGAAGACCGACAAACAGGGCATGCGATTTCCCGGCGGTTGTTGCAACAATTATTCCCAGCGGCAGAAGCGGTCCTTGCCGCCTTTCTTTGCCCTGTAGAGGGCCTGGTCAGCCCTTCTGAGCAGTTCATCAGCCTGAAGCTCCAGAGCCGGGAGTATGGTTGAGACTCCGATACTGACAGTCAATATCCCCCTTTCTGTCGTATCGTGTGGAAGAGACAAAACCTTTAACCTTGAGAGGATCTCCCCTGCCATCTGGTCAGAGCCATTTTCATCAGCCCCGATCATCAGCACCACGAACTCCTCTCCGCCGTAACGGGCGACAATATCACCGGAACGGTTTATCAGGCTGTTCAGGACCGATGCCACCTTTTTGAGGGCCTCATCACCCATGATGTGTCCATACCGGTCGTTGAAGGCCTTGAAGTCGTCTATGTCTATTATGAGGAGAGAAAGGGGATAACCGAACCTTACGGCCCTCTGCCATTCACTGGAGAGATGCTCATCAAAGTATCTCCGGTTGGATACGCCGGTCAGGGAGTCGTGGTAACTGAGGTGTCTGAGTTTATCATTGACATCCTGAAGAGCATCCATATCCATGGAGATCTGCTTCTGATAGACAAACTCCTTCCGCCTGAACCGCTCGAAAAGATAGCCCGAGAGCACCCCTATAAGGTTTGTGCTTATGAGACCCAGAATGTCGTTCCGGACTACCGGAAGGGGAAGTTCCCATGTTTTAAGGGCCATACCTCCAAAGATCAGGGACACAATGAAGGATGAGACAAAGGCGTGTCTCAGCCTGAGCCCGGATATGGCATAGGCAAAGAGGATCACCAGTATCAATCCCGTATAGTAGAGCTGCCGGGGGTCGTGTGCAGTAAATACAATTGCGCTGACCGCCGTGCCGGCAACCAGGACAACGAGTACAGCCGCAAGATGTATCATCCTGTCGGACCTGCCAAAGAAGAGATACAGAAGAAAAACCAGCATGAAGGGGCCGGCAAAGGCATACCTTATCATCCAGAGCTGAAGCTTCAAGTCCGGATATACCAGCGCATCATGGATGCCGAAAAGGAGAAAGAGACAGACGCCAAAGATGGATGCCGCCCTGAGATGTCCCCTGATGTTTACATAGTAATAGTCAAGGAACTCCCTCTCCATCGCGGCGGGAAAACGTAACCGGTTGATGCCTGATCGGATGTCCTGTCTGTCAAGGAGTCTTTGCATTTGCTGGTATACCAGTCATTATATCATGATGAAGAGGATATGATCTCTCTGCCGTAATATGCCTTTTGCATCACGCTGAGGGTTTTTATTATTATTGAAGTAAAGATCGCCCTGAAGGAGGAAAGGATGAAAAGGTTGACAGTCTCTGTAATTACAGTTCTGATGATGCTCTCGTTTTTTACAGCCCATGCAGTGGCTGAGGTCCGGTACAGGCAGTTCAGCAAGAAGGAGATCGAGCAGATGAAAAACACACGGGTGATTATCGAGACAAAGTTCGGTAATATAAAGCTCCGGTTTTTCCCCGAAGTTGCACCGAATCATGTGGACAACTTCATCACCCTTGCCAGAAAAGGGTTTTACGATGGAACAATCTTTCACCGCGTAATCCCGGGGTTCATGATCCAGGGAGGAGACCCGAACTCGAAGAGCCCGAACCGGGCCCGCCACGGCCTTGGCGGCCCCGGCTACACCCTGAAGGCGGAGTTCAATGACAGGCCTCACAAGCGGGGAACCCTCTCTATGGCAAGGAAGGCGGACCCTGACAGTGCAGGCTCCCAGTTCTTCATCTGTGTGGCCGATGCGCCTTTCCTCGACGGGAAATATACCGTCTTCGGAGAGGTGGAAGAGGGAATGGATGTGGTTGACAAAATCGTCTCCCAGCCCCGTGACCGGAGGGACAACCCCCTTGAACGGGTAGAGATGAAGATGAAGGTGGTGACTGTTAAATAAAGTCAGAACACCCCTGAAAAAGTGCACTTTTCTGATTCTTAGTTA
>WFTX01000248.1 GCA_015485235.1 Nitrospirota bacterium
GGGTTCTTCATTTAGTCCACACGAATCAGGAAGTGTTGGAAATTTTTGGGGGAACTCCTGCTGTTTCAGAGATTGAATAATCCGTAAAATATGCTATAATGGTGAGAAGAATCATCCTGCCGCATGAAGCGGTGGAAACCCTATGAAAGGGAGGTACATCATGAAGATCAGAAAGGTCAGCCGTACCCGGTCCACTACCTGCAAATGCAAGAGTTCCTGTTAAGGAACATTAATGCGGGGCTCTGAGCCCCGCATTACCCTTCTGTTTGACCCCCCGCCTTTTTTTATGTGATAATTAAATATCATGCCCCAGGGTATAATCTCACTACTGATTTTCCTGCTCCTTGCCGGTGGATGTGCTTCCGTGGAGAAGCATCCCGTCGTTGAGGTAAGCCGTTCAATTCCGCCCAAAAGGCAACTTCCGACATACCCGTCCAACCCTACTGAGGAGTCATCACTCAACTACATGCTCGGGTACCAGGCTGAACTGGAGGGCCGCTGGGATGAGGCTCTCCGTTATTACCGGGCTGCTGCCAGGAGTGATCCCTCTTCGGTCTTTCTCAAGGTCCAGGTAGCCTCCACCCTCCTGAAGACGGGCAAGGTGAAGGAGGCTACAGAACTTGCAGAAGAAACGGTAGAAAAATTTCCTGAGTATCTTCCTGCACTCAAGCTTCTGGGACAGCTTTACAACGGCCAGAAAAAGAAGGCCGAAGCTGCCGGGATATACAGGAAGATCATATCCCTTGATCCAACGGATACCGACGCCTACCTCTTTCTGGGGGTGATCCTTGCCTCTGACGGAAAGTTCGACGAGGCTGTAGATATACTAAACAAGCTCCTTTCCATCAAGCCTGACAGTATCATGGCACTCTACTATATCGGTTCCATATATCTTGACCTTAAAGATTACGGAAAGGCTGAGGATTACTTTCAGAAGGCCCTTGAAGTGAGGGAGGACTTTGATGCAGCCTACCTCAACATCGGTATGATCAAGGAAAGAGAGGGAGATGAGGAGGATGCGATAAAATATTATAAGAAGGCCCTCCAGTACAATCCTCACAATCTCCAGGCCCGGGAACGGTTGAGCCGCATCTATATAAAGGAGGAAAAGATTCCCGAAGCGATAGGGGAACTTGAGAGCCTGAGTGAGCAGGTCCCGAAAAACCTGGAGATATACAAGAGACTGGGACTGCTCTATCTTCAGGAGCGGGAGTATGAAAAGGCGGTCACCGAGTTCAGGATGGTCCTTGAGGGAAAACCTGATGACAAGTCAACGCTTTACTACCTTGCCCTCTCCCTGGAGATGCTGAAGAGGTATGATGAGGCAATAGAGGAACTCAAGAAGCTTCTCAGCCTCGATCCAAAGAACCTGAACGCCCTGCTTCACCTTGCCTTTCTATACGGAGCAGAGGAAAGGTATGAAGAGTCTGTAAAGACATATGAGGAGATACTTTCCATTGACTCAAAAGCGGATTATTATGTCTACATGGCACAGGATTACCTCAAGATAAAGGAGACGGAAAAGGCGGAGGAGACCCTGCTGAAGGGTCTCGAGAAGTTCCCTGAAAACGATGAACTCCATTTCAATCTTGCCGTGGTCTATGAAAAGAAGGGGCTTTTCGATGAGATGGTCAGGGAACTCAAGAAGACCATTCAAATAAATCCTGAACATCCTGACGCCCTGAACTACCTGGGATACAGCTATGCCGAACGGGGAGTAAACCTTGAAGAAGCGCTGGACCTCATCAAAAAGGCCCTCTCCCTCAAGCCTGAAAGCGGCTACATCATTGACAGTCTTGGATGGGTTTACTACAAACTGGGCAGGTATGACAAGGCCCTTGAAAGCCTTGAAAAAGCAGTAAGGTTTGTTGACAATGACCCTGTGATCTACGATCACCTCGGGGATATCTATCTGAAATTAGGCAAGACTGATGAGGCAATGAAGGCTTACAGGAAGGCCCTCCGGTTTCACGAAAAGGAAGAGGGGATAAAAGAGAAGCTGGAGGAGAAGATCAAGAACCTCTCCGGAGATTGATGTTTTCTCTCAGGGCTCCTGCCAAGATCAACTGGTTTCTGAGAGTGACGGGCAAGAGGGCTGATGGCTATCATCAGATCATCTCACTCATAGAGCCGATATCCCTGTATGACACCCTCAGGTTCAGCCCTTCCGGACGACTCACGGTTTCAGGCTCCCCTTTCATCCCTGAAGAAGAAAACCTGATCTACCGCTCAGCCCGTCTTATCATGGAGTACGGGAAGGTAAAGGCCGGGGCCTCAGTGGAGTATACAAAGAAGATACCCATGAAGGCAGGCCTGGGTGGGGGAAGCAGTGACGCCGCTGCCACCCTCATCGGTCTTAACAGACTCTGGGACCTCGGTCTTTCCAGGAATGAACTCATGGAACTGGGCAGCCTTATCGGTTCAGATGTACCCTTCTTTATAGCAGGGACCCTCTCTCTTGTCACCGGAAGAGGTGAAGTCGTAAAGCCCCTTGGTCTCCATACAAAAAAGACGGTCCTGCTCGTCAAACCATCCTTTGGTGTCTCAACCGGTCTTGTTTACCAGAACATAGAGAAATACAGTGAGCCAGTGGATGAGCAGGAAGTTGTAAATATGCTCCAGAAAGAGGGAGACCGCTATCTCCTGAGAATAGCTTCAAATGACCTTGAAACACCTGCCTTCCGTCTTCATCCTGAACTCAGAGACCTCAAGGAGGAACTCTCCGGGGCGGGGGCGGCAGTCTCACTCCTCTCCGGGAGCGGTTCCACGGTTTTTGGCCTCTTCAGAGACAGGGAATCGGCCCATGCTGCTTCAGAGAGGTTCAGCAGGTACTGGACAATGGTTGTTGAGACAGTCTGAAGTTTCATCCCTCTAAAGTATTTTCCATTCCGTCCGATAAGACATAAACCCTGGGACGAGGTCTGAAATGACGACAATGGAAATAAAGAAGCCTGACTGCAATTCCATCAAACTCCCTTCACCGCCTGCCATCGCCGTAAGATTGCTCCAGGCGGTGAAGAAGGAGGAGTCCTCTTTTGAGGAACTCTCGAGGATAATATCCTCTGATCCTGCTCTGACTGCTAAGATCCTCAGCATTGTGAACTCCTCCTTTTATGCCCTGCCCTACAAGGTTGACGGTCTTGAAAAGGCGGTAAGCATCCTCGGAGTGGATGCACTCAAGAACATAGCCCTTTCCTTCATGATAGTCTCTAACATGAGAAAAACAAAGGATGGCGGTTTTGATTTCAATCTCTTCTGGAAACGGTCTGTCACCAACGCCGTGGCCTCTGAGATCATAGCGGCCGAGATAGGGAAAAAGACTGACGATACATTTGTGACTGCTCTTCTCATGGACATAGGAGTCATCATCCTTTTCATGTGTTATCCTGAGTATTATCAGATGACGCTTGACGAAAAGAGGGTTTCCGGTCATTCACTCAGTGCTGCCGAACAGAAGGTGTTCGGATTTGACCATCAGTCCGTGGGATCGGAACTCCTGAAGAGATGGGGACTTCCGGAAAACATTTATATCCCCATTCAGTATCATCATGAAGAGAAGTTTCCCCAGGACTTCAGGGACTCTGTGAGGGTACTCAAGGTGGCTGACATGGCGTCATCCTTCTATCACTCCAATAAGGGAATCGAAAAACTGGAAAGGCTCCAGCGATATCTTCAGCGGGAGTTCGGAAAGGACGAGTCATTTACCAACCAGTTTATCGACAGTGTTGCAGAGAAGACAATAGACGTGCTTTCGATCTTCGACCTGGACCCTGGCAGTCTGAAACCCTACTCCGAACTCCTTGTAGAGGCCAATGAAGAACTGGGCAGGATGAACCGATCTTACGAACAGATAGTCCTTCAGCTGAGAAAGGAGAAGGAGCGGGCCGAGATTCTGGCGAGGGAACTCCAGGAAGCCAATGAGCGCCTCAGGGACCTTGCGTTCAAGGACGGCCTGACAGGGCTTTACAACCACAGGTATTTTCAGGAGTTGATGGACCGGGAGGTCCATCGCTCAACAAGATATAACCGGCCACTCTCGCTGATCATGATAGATATTGATCATTTTAAACAGATTAACGATGCCTTTGGCCATCAAAGGGGAGATCATGTCCTGAAGCAGATAGGTAAAATCATCAGAAACACGATCAGGGCCTCTGACATAGCATCAAGATACGGGGGTGAGGAGTTTGCCGTTGTTCTTCCCGAGACCGAACTCCGGGGGGCAGCCGTGCTTGCAGAACGAATCAGAAAGAATATCGAGTCATGTCCTTTCGACCTTAACGGGACAAAGACAAAAGTCACTGTCAGCCTTGGAGTGACAACCTATGTCCCGGGAAAAAAGATTATCCAAAAAGGTAAAATAATAGACACTGCCGACAGGGCCCTTTATAAATCTAAGGAGAAGGGAAGAAACAGGGTGAGTATAATCGCCCTCACCTGATGCTGCATAGAAAAGTAAAGACCTTTGGAAGAAAATCCGGGAGGATGAGCGGTGCCGAGAAGGCTGCCCTGGAGGAGCTTCTTCCAGGACTTCTCATACCTGAACTACCACCGGTTAATCTCAGTGCCCTCTTTGAGAGAGAGGCTCCTACCTTTATTGAAATAGGTTTTGGAAGCGGCGATTTTCTCTTTGATCAGGCAGTACAACACCCCGAGTTCAATTACATTGGGATTGAAATATACCTGCCCGGTATAGCCAAACTTCTGAGGAAGATCCAGAGATATAATGAAACCGCCCCGATAGGGCTTCATAACATCCGGATAGCCAGGCATGAAGCAGCGTTTTTTCTCAGGGAGTTTGTTCCACCCCACTCTCTTTCAGGAGTTTATATCCTCTTTCCTGACCCGTGGCCCAAAAAAAGGCATCACAAGAGACGGCTGATCAATCCTTCCTTCACAAGGCTCCTCAAGGAAAGGCTCCTTGAAGACGGCATAGCCGTCACTGCCACTGATCACGAGGGATACGCAGAAGTGATCAGGGATGCCTTTCAGGAGGCAGGTTTCAGGGCAGGTTCTCCCCCTGCAAAGGAGGTCTCTGAAACCAAATATGCCAGAAAGGCCCTATCCCAGGGCTCAGACATCTATTCATTTCTCTTTGAAGCCTGATATCTGTCTTACCACGATGATTCGCAGAGCCAGGTCTGGAAAGTCAGAGTCCTCTCTTTTAAACCATCTGAAAAATTTATCTGCTTATTTAAATTTTTTACTTGACAAGAATGATTCTAATGTGATAAGATGTTTTCAATAAGAAATATTCTAAAGGAGATTAAATGGAAAGGTATCGTGAAATAGGACTTAAGCTTACACCACAGAGACTTGCGATACTTGAATATCTTGATGGGAATACATCACATCCCTCAGCAGAGGATATCTACAGTTGTGTAAAAAAGAAGTTTCCGACAATGTCCTTTGCTACTGTCTACAACACGCTTGAAACACTGAGGAAAAGGGGCCAGATACTGGAACTCACTATCGACCCGGACAGGAAGAGATATGACCCTAACATTCATCCCCATAATCACCTTATCTGCCTCAGGTGCAAGACCATAGTTGATGTGGATCTGGACTTTGAGATACCCATCCCGGACGAGGCAAGGAAGAGCTTTGATGTTCTGGGAAACCATATCGAGTTCTACGGTATATGCGATAAATGCAAGAAAGGAGGTGAATGAAATGGCGGTATTCAAGTGCGATAAGTGCGGCGCTACCAAGGAGGGCAGGTGTAAACCCAAGAAATGCCCTGAGTGCGGCTCTACCGGAACCATGCAGAAACAGGGATAAGTTATTTGTTTATTGACAAATCATTTGATATTTGAGAAAATGTCAAGGAGGTATATACGATGTGTATGGAGTATTCAATGAGCTGTGAATGCGGCTCCCGGAGGGCGAGTTTCAATTTCAGGGATGAGATCATGCCACCAGAGGTTATCAGCAGGCTCTACTGCCCGGACTGCTCAGGTGAGATCAATATCGACTCATCATCAATGATTGCCGACAATGGATGGGTGATAGAATATGATATGGAGATAGCTGAGTTTGCATCGCTTAAAACTCCCCGCCTTGCAGGCACTTCCCTGACCCCCGAGACTCTCTTCGATGAAGGGCTCGCTACGTGGCGTGGAATATATCCAGGCGACCATATAGACAGTGCCCTCGAGAGAGAGGAGATCGTAAGGATGGCAAAGACAGACCCAAAGGGTTACATTGAAAGGATAAAATCCTGGGGCATTGAAAGGATGGAACGCCTCAGGGCAGAAGGATGGAGGAAGGCAAATGAAGGGCAGAGAGTTTAATGATAAACCAGCGTGTTCAGCCAGGAGTGTGCCCTTTCCGACAGAGCTTACATGTCCCCAGTGTGGAGTGGAAATCGAGATATGGAGTGATGAGGATCAGACTCATTGCAAGCTATGTGGATACGTTGTTTATAATCATGAAAAATATACAAACTGAACAGTAACAGGCCGGCCTGACGGGGTTCCACAAATGCCGGCATAAATCAAAGAGGAGGTCAGTATGGCAGTCTCA
>WFTX01000249.1 GCA_015485235.1 Nitrospirota bacterium
CAGATGCTGTTATTCCTGGTCCAGGGTGAAAAAGCGGGGCAGTACAATTGAGTTTACGGCAAAGATGACAGCCCCGGACACAAAGGATCACCATGACTGGGGCTATACGGTGAGGAAGGATGGCATAACCGTTTCCGTAAGGGTGGAAGACGCCCGTGACAAGGAGATATATTCAGGGTTTATCCCCCCTTTCTTGAAGGATTGGGAAGAAAAGGGATGGGAGGTGGTAGAGAAGGAAGGCCAACGGGAGGACGGAGTCATCTGGCGGTGTGCAATGTGCAAATGGCTCTACAGGGAGGACAAAGAGGAGGTGCCCTTTGAGCAATTACCTGATGACTGGCGATGCCCTGTTTGTAATGCCTCAAAGGGCGAGTTTGAGAGAATAGGGTGATAATAGTGTTGAATGTTGAGTTATGAGTAACTAAACACTAATAACGCAAAACTAAAAACTAACCAAGGAGGTGTAACAATGTCTGAAAAAAGTCTATTTTGTGGTATCAACAGGCCGGCCGATCCGGCCAATATGACGGACCTTGAGAAGAAGCATACACCCGTGATCGAATGCCCTGATACGGTCAAGTCGGGTGAACCCTTCCAGGTCAGGATCAATATCGGCTCCATGCCCCATGTGATGGAGGAAGGTCACCACATCCAGTGGATAGAGGTATACTTCGGACAGAACTTTAATGCCAGGGTGGACTTCACACCTTCATTCACACGCCCGGAGATTACGCTTACCTTCGTGAAGGGTGGAAAGCACAGGACCTCAACATTGAGGGTCATCGAGAGGTGCAATCTCCACGGCCAGTGGGAAGCTACTAAGGAGATTACAGTGACTGAATAGAAATCCACAGTGGTCTGTACTGAGCAAACCCTTTCAGGGCTGAGATATCCTAAAAAGGAGGTAAGGAAACATGGAATTTGAAGAGTATTGTTGTGGACTGAGGGTAGGACAGAAGGTTCCGGACTTTGAACTGGACACCTTCGAGCCGACAAAGGGAGATTTCGGAAAGTTTTCCCTGAAGAAAGCAAAGAAGGCCGGGAAGTGGACCATTCTCTTCTTCTATCCGGCCGATTTCACCTTTGTCTGAGCAACGGAGTTTGCTGCTCTGGCAGAGCAGTACGACAGGTTCAAAAAAATGGGAGCCGAGGTGGTCACGGTCAGCACCGACACGCAGTTCGTTCATCTTGCATGGCAGAGAGATGAGAAGCTTCTCGAGAAGGTCAAGTACCCCATGGGGGCCGACCCTACCGGCAATGTCTCCAGCATGTTCGGGGTATATGACGAAGAGACGGGGCTTGCATTGAGGGGCACCTTCATAATCAGCCCTGACGGGACGATTATGAACTCTGAAGTCAATTATTACAACATGGGCCGGAACATTGATGAACTCATGAGAAAGTTCAAGGCGAACCTTCACCTCTCGAAACATGCCGACGAGGGCTGTCCTGCCCAGTGGAATGACAAGGGAGACAAGACACTGAAACCATCGGCTGATCTCGTAGGCAAGGTCTACGAGGCATTGCAGTAGACAACAGGGGCTGGGGGCAGCGTATAGGTGTTAACTGGCTATACCTGCCCCCCAATAGAATGATCAATTACTGATGACTAATGGCTGACAATATCGGCGACAGGTTCCAGAAAGAGACCAAATATGACCCTGAAAGGATGGGAAGGCACTCCCTTGACCGGGAGAACCGGCCCGATCAGTTCAAGAAATACAGGTCACCTGCTGCTGTTGTAAGCTTGCCCAGGGTGGATCCTGCAAAATACAGGGCAAGCCTCTTCGAGGTGCTTCTGAAGCGGCGGTCCCGACGGTCCTATGATACTGATGCAATGCTCTCTATGGACGATCTGGCCTTCCTGCTCTGGTCAACCCAGGGAGTAACGGGAAGATACGGGGATACCCTCTTCAGAACTTCGCCGTCTGCAGGTGCGCTCTATCCAATAGAGACCTATCTGATGGTCAGAAGAGTGGAATCGCTTGAACCAGGCATCTATCATTTCAGGGTAGACAATTTTGACCTTGAACTGTTAAGGAAAGGTGATTATTCAGGCGAGCTTGCAATGGCTGCCTTGAGTCAGTCAATGATCGCCAGGAGCATGGTAACATTTATCTGGACAGCAGTAATTCAGAGATCCCGATGGAAGTACGGACAGAGGGCTTACAGGTACATTTACCTCGATGCAGGGCATATCTGTCAGAACCTCTACCTGGGTGCCGAGGCGATCGATTACGGTTGCTGCGCCATTGGAGCCTTTTTTGATGATATGGTGAACAGTATCATCGGGGTAGACGGGACAGAAGAAACAACCCTTTACATGGCATCAATAGGAATGCCAAGGAAGCGATGAGGAGGACTATATGGAAAGAAGTTTTGAAAGGAGGTGATCTGAATGCCGGTAAAAAAGGAAGGCGAGAAGTACAGGTGTAACGTCTGCGGTAATGAAGTCGTGGTAACCAAGGCTGGTGGTGGAGAACTGGTCTGCTGCGGCCAGCCCATGGAGCTTATAGGGCAGGAGTAAAAGAGGTTAAGGTTAAGGTTAAGGTTAAGAAAAAACGTGTAGCGTATAGGTAAGTAACCAATAACCAGTACTTCAATACGCCAGTATACCAATAACAATCTTTATTCAGGAGGTGTGTATAATGTCCAAAACTGAGAAGAATCTTCAGGATGCCTTTGCCGGAGAATCACAGGCAAACAGGAAGTACCTTGCCTTTGCAAAAAAGGCTGAAGCCGACGGCTATTCACAGGTAGCAAAACTCTTCAGGGCAGCAGCCGAGGCAGAGACCATCCATGCCCATAATCATCTCCGGGAACTGGGAGGGATCAAGAGCACAAGGGAAAATCTTGAGGAGGCGATCAATGGCGAATCATATGAGTTTCAGAAGATGTATCCCCAGATGATCGAGGATGCCAAGTCCGAAGGCAATGAGGGTGCCCTCAGGAGCTTCAACTTTGCCAATGAGGTGGAGAAGATCCACGCAGACCTCTACAGGAAGGCCCTTGAAAATCTGGGCAATAATGAGGATGTTGACTACTACGTCTGCCAGATATGCGGCAACACAGTGGAGGGTGAGGCACCTGAGACCTGCCCTGTCTGCGGCGCCAAGAAGGAGATGTTCAGCAGGATTGACTAGATCGCCTTTCCCTTTGGATTGTCATCTCGGAGGGGCGCCTGGAAGCGGCAGATCTCTTTCAATCTGGTGAAACTGTCACGAATGGGAGTTCACCTTTAATATGACAAGGAGTGACAATGAAGGTAGTAGCATTACTTGGAAGTCCGAGAGTGGCCGGGAATACGGAACTGCTCCTGAACGAGGCAATCAGGGCTGCAGAGGAAGGGGGTCACCAGGTGATCCTCTTCCGCCCATCGGCCATGAATATATCCCCCTGTCTGAACTGTGGCTGCTGTGATGAGACAGGGAAATGTGTCATAGATGATGAGATGAACGATGTCTACAAGGCTATCCGTGATACTGACAGGGTCATACTCGCCTCTCCCATATTCTTTTTCAGCCTCTCCGCTCAGATAAAGACGATTATCGACAGATGCCAGTCCTTCTGGTGCGAAAAGTACCTTCTGAAAAAGCCCATAGAGCCCGGTCCTTACGGGAGGAAGGGGCTTCTCCTGATGGTCGGTGGCATGAAGAGACAGGTGGGATTCGACTGTGGCGGAGCTACGGCTACGGCCTTTTTCAGGACGATAAACGTCCCCGAGCACGAGACCCTTTATTTCAAGGAGATTGACGCCCAGGGTGCCATCAAAGGGCATCCCACCGCCCTCAGTGAGGCTTATGAGGCAGGAAAAAGGCTCGTTAGATAGGATAAAATATAAAGTAACAAAAGACAAGTAGCGGAAACACTGACACGAAAGGAACCTTTATCATATGAGTGAAAAAAAGATCGTACTTTTTGCCCTGAGCAGCTGCCCGGCATGCAAGAAGACCAAGAAACTGCTCCAGAAACTCGGAGTTGAAGCACTGACAATAGATCTGGATACGATTGACCGGGAATCCAGGGACAAACTCCTTCAGGAGGTCCGCCGTTTCAACCCGAGAGAGACATTTCCGACCCTTGTAATCAATGGTGGGGAGAAGGTAATAGTCGGCTTTTCTGATAATGAGATAAGAGAAGCCCTCAGATCCTAACTATTTTTTCCCCTGACTATCTTCTTTCTATCAGGAGGAACAATGAGGCATAAGGCATTAACTTTTATTTCCACATTCCTGTTCACCCTTCTTCTCTTTGCCGTTGCCTTTTCCGAAGTAATAACAGGCGTGGTAGATGTGCATTCAAAAAGGGCCGGAATGTTCGCCCTTAAAACGGACAAAGGGGTGGAGATAGTATCATACTCGGAAGGGACGAAGTTTCTGAACCTGACAGATGAGACAGCAATAGAAAGGGACATGCTCATTACTGTCGAAGGCAGAAGGGATCAAGTCATCTTTCTTGCAGATTTTATAACAGCAAGACCTGTATTCCACAGAAAGAACATAACACCATTGTCAGATGATGAGTTAAAGAAAGAACTTGATAAGGGAACCCTCCTCGTAGACATCAGGCCTGAACAGAAGTTCATGGAAGGCCATATACCGGGAGCTGTCCATTTCAAGGAGTTCTCAGGTAAAGGCACCAGTGAAGGTTTTATCTTCTACTGCAGTTCTGAAAGATGTGACAGCAAGGAAGAAACATCCTTTCTCAACAAGTTCTCAGACAAAAACATCTTTTTTTATCAGGAAGGCATAAAGGGATGGATAGAGAGCAAAAACCCTCTTGAAATATCACCGGTTGAATTGAAGAGGAAAATCCAGTTGGGTGATCCAGTGGTTATAGTGGACATCCGTGACAGAGAAGAGACAAAAGGAGGTTTTATCCCCGGTGCCGTGAATATTCCTGCAGGCATAGTTGAGTATGCGGGTTACAGGTTCCCCACATACAAGGAGGCCACCATAGTCGTTTACGGTAACGATGATAATGATCTGCGTGCAGTCCAGGCCGCCAGCACAATAGCCTTCTGGAGATACCCACATACAATGATACTCAAAGGAGGGTTCAAGGCTTACACAAGCAATGGATTTGAAATACAAAAGGGAGATATTTCCACGGAGATAAAATACAAGAGGATTTATCCGAGTAATACTGTTCCTCTTGAGAGATTCAGGAAATATCTTGGTGACAACCCGGGTGATCTCCTCATTATAGATGTTCGTGACCAGGATGAGTATGAGAAAGGGCACTTTCCAGGGGCAGTGAATTTTCCCCTGGACCAGCTTCCTTTCAGGCTCGATGAGATCGACAGGAAAAAGGAGATTATCACCCACTGCGTAAGCGGCATACGCGCAAAAATAGGCTATTACATCCTTCTCAAAGCCGGATATAGAGTCAAGTGCCTTCTTGCCAGTGTGGGGTTTGACGATTCAGGTGTATATACGATCAGTGATTAGCCCCTTCAAACTGTCAATCATTGATTTCAGCTGTTTTTTCAGAAGGCATCCCTGCGCTACTCAATATTGAAGGTGGCAACCTCCTTCATCCCGGGAATGTACTCACCCACAGGGACGAGTTTCTTGTTCTGGTTCACGCAGTCGATGATAATCGTCCAGAGCTGGTTCAATTGCTCCTTCTCCGTATCGCTCTCAGGAATCATCCTGATAAGGCTTCCTTCCATCTCGATCTTCATTGCATTCCTCCTTCGCAGGTCTTGTTAACCTTACTGCATAAATCTTATCCCGAACCTTAGGTTTTTGCAACGTCAAGGTTAAAGCAGGCCAAGCAGTTCCTTTCTCTTTGTTTCATATTCTTCCTCACTGATCAGCCTTTCGTCATACATCTTCTTCAGTGCACTCAGCCTCTTCTGTAAATCACCCTCCCCCTCTCCAATCTCGGCCCGGGCTTCAGTGACCTCTTCCTTCTCCCTGTGAAAACCCACAAGGCCGCCTATCTTCCTGAAGATGAGCTTTAGTCCCTTCCAGATCTTCGGCATCAACCAGATCATCAGCAGCAAGAATAATATGAAGAAAAGAATGAAAATCCAGGGATGTTTGACAGCAGCCCAGACACCACCTATCACTGCTATATCCTCTGCAACAGAGGCAATCCAGTTTGTGACCGGTTCAGGAGATGTGTTTATCAGCATCCGGGTACCGGCCTTTGCCGCATGGGTTCCGGCTGCCACACTCCCGCCGAGTATGGCAGCAGCAAGGCTGACAGCAGCGTTTACCTCTCCAACCGCTCCAGCAGCAAGAAGGGCACCGGCAGGTATCCGGATAAAGGTGTGGAGCGTATCCCAGCCGGTATCAACCCCTGGCACCTTGTCAGCAAAGAATTCCACCACATACATCACTATTGCAGCACCAATGACAAGAGGATTGGCAAGGATCTGAAGGTCAGGCGGAAGGGTCATGTTGCCGGTGGAGCCAAGGATCCCGAGCACCGCTATTGCAGCATAGAGATTTATCCCGCTTGCCCATGCCACACCCATGGTAAGGGCAATAACACCGGCTATATGATTCAGTTGTTCCATACTGAAGCCCTTATTATTACTATATCATAACTCAGGACAGCCTTTCATCTCATATGTTAAAATAGCACAAATTTCAAAACTCATGAACCAAACCCGTAGGGAGGATCAAATGAAAGTCGTCGCCTTCAACGGAAGTGCCCGGAGGGAGGGAAACACAAAAATTCTCCTCGAAACAGTTCTTGGTGAGATCAGGAAGGAGGGGATAGAGACTGAACTGATAAGCCTCTCCGGCAAGAACGTCGCCGGTTGCATTGCCTGTTTCAAATGTTTTGAAAGAAAGAACAGGAGATGCGCTGTAGAGAATGACGAGATGAACTACTTTATTGAGAAAATGCTTGAGGCTGATGGTATCCTCCTCGGTTCTCCCACCTATTTCGCCGACCTCACTGCAAACATGAAGGCATTGATCGAGAGGGCCGGAATGGTGGCCCGTGCCAACAGTGATATGTTCAGGAGGAAGGTGGGTGCCGGTGTTGTGGCTGTAAGA
>WFTX01000250.1 GCA_015485235.1 Nitrospirota bacterium
CATATCATGAGAGCACTGGTTCAACACAAACAGGCTGATTCTTGTTATAATAAATAAAATAAATACTATGAAAATAATTCTCGTCACATTAATGCTTGCACTCCTTCCGGCAGCTGTGCTGGGAGAGGAGGAAAAGGCCCCGCTTTTAAAGGCAACCTTTGCAGGCGGGTGCTTCTGGTGCATGGAGAAGCCCTTTGAGCACCTGAAGGGGGTCAAAGAGGTCATCTCGGGCTATACCGGCGGCAGGAAGGAAAACCCCACCTATAAGGAGGTCTCATCAGGCACGACGGGCCATCTTGAAGCTGTCGAGGTTATCTACGATCCAACGGCAGTCACCTACAGGGAGCTCCTTGAGGTATTCTGGCGTCAGATAGACCCGACTGATCCTGAAGGGCAGTTTGTTGACCGGGGCTCCCAGTACAGGACCGCCATCTTCTATCACTCGGAAGAACAGAAGGCCCTTGCCGAAGAATCAAAACGGATCATGGACGCCTCCGGCATATTCGACAAACCGGTGGTTACAGAGATCCTTCCTGCAGGAAAGTTCTATCTTGCCGAGGACTACCACCAGGACTACTACAAAAAGAACCCCCTGAGATACAAATTCTACCGGTACGGATCAGGGAGGGACCAGTTTCTGGACAGGGTCTGGAAGGGAAAGGAGGACTTCAGGATCTTCAGGAATACTGGAGGAGGAAAGAAGGACTGGAGGAGTTTTGTGAAACCATCAAAGGATAAACTCAAAGAGATGCTCTCTCCCATGCAGTACAGGGTCACACAGGAGGAAGGGACAGAGCCACCATTCAATAACGAGTACTGGGAGAATCACCGGGAAGGGATTTATGTGGACATCGTCTCAGGAGAGCCCCTTTTCAGTTCGCTCGACAAGTTCGATTCAGGCACAGGCTGGCCGAGTTTTACAAGACCGCTGGAGCCTGAAAACATAGTCGAGCGGGAAGACAGGAGTTTCTTCACGAAGCGGACCGAGATCCGGAGCCGCCTTGCCGACTCCCATCTGGGGCATGTCTTTGATGACGGCCCCAGACCGACAGGACTCAGATACTGCATAAACTCGGCAGCACTCAGGTTCATACCTGTGGAAGACCTTGAAAAGGAAGGATACGGAGAATACCTCAAACTCTTCAGGAAGAAATGAGATGGCCGGACCCGGACGGATTGAATACATAAACGATGCCCTCTATTTCGTTGTCATTCCTGAAGACAGAGACATTATCTACTGTTCCGGTGTTAATGTCAGCCGGTTTCTCCCCATCACAAAGGGCCGGCACAAGGCGATGTCCAACCCGGCAATCAGGGGACTTCAGATCGTGAACCTTGAGGTCCGTTCCATGGCGATAGAGGCCGGGGCAACCACAAAAACACTTGTCTCCTCTCCCTGCAAGGGGATCTCCCCTGATGACCAGATCTGGTACACCGAAGCCGTACTGATTGAGAACCCTCCCGATGGGTTCGGGGGAAAGATTATTGAATACGGCGTGGTCAACCTGATGAAGAAGATCGACAAGGCCATCATGCTCGGCGCAGACATGCCTGATGAGATTCTTCCCCCGGAGAAACTCCTTGCCTTTATAGAAGACCTCTGTGATAGATTCTCCCCCTGAGATCAGCAATCAAAAAGACCAGATTGAGAGATGGCAGCCCTGCGCCTTTATAGGAGTTCATAGTGGACCTGTAAAAATCCAGGCCCATCCGTTATCATTAAGAATGTCCATATCCATAGCCGACTACATGTTTGAAGGCCCTTTCTTCAGCCTGAGCGAAGTGCGGGCCGTAAGGGGTGTCTATGCCGTGGTCTGCCTTACGGGACGGGGGAACTTCCTGCTTCTTGACGCAGGAGAGGGGGAAGACCTGAAGAGGGCTGTAAGGGAGAACCCGCTCAAGGAGTTCTGGGTTGAAAACTGCAAGGGGAGAGTGGGAGTGGGGGTATTATACACCCCCGATCTTGACGGACCGGGCAGAAAGGATATCGTTGAGATAATAAGAAGGAGGGAGTTTACACCCTGCGGAGGAGAGCAAACAACAGACAAAGGTTAAGGTTGAGGTCCAAGTCCATAAAGACAGGTCGAGGTCAAGGCCAAGGTCGATTGGGAGGCTGAGTAACCAGGTGACCCAGCAAATTAATAACTTAACAACCAAACTCTTTGCGCCCTGTTATCCTGGATTTCCTTTAAAGACACTCAGGAAGATATCCCCCTCCGGAAGGCCGTGCCGGAGTATGAACTTGTTTGAAAGTTCCTTCATCACAAACCCTGTCAGGTCTTCCGGTTTTATGTAGAAAAGTTCAGGGTCCCTCACCTTCCTGTACCAGGAGAGGCAGTTAAGGTGGAGGGCCTCTTTTGTCTGCCTGTAAAGGATCCTGAGGACATTCCAGAACGAATCCTCCACTCCTGCCACCCTCAGATTAAAGGTCCCGCAGACCAAGACAATATCATACTCTTCCTGAAGACCCTCCTCCTCAATATCAGCAGAGATGAATACCCCATCTCTGAACTTCTCCATTGCCCTCTCGATCATCAGGGGATTGATATCGATGCCTGTGTAAGAAAGGTCAATCCCCTTCCCAAGGAGGAATCCGTAGAAATCTCCCTTCCCGCATCCGAAATCCAGGAGGCGCTTTCCCCTTACATCACCCATGATACCGAGCATGATCTCGTACCTGAGCATCTGCCCCTTCTCAGTCCACCGGACCGCCATCGGACTGTCACCAAAGTCCTCAAGATGCCTTCTGTAAAACCTGATCAGTTCTTCCTTTCCAAGCCGGTCCATGAATTCTCCTCTAAAATGCCGATAGAACATCTTGGCATTTCGTGGATGGAGAGAGGGGTAAAGGGTTTTCACATCATTCTCGCAGGCCATCCATGGCCTGCTCCGAGGCAGGCAATCGGCTTCACCCTCCTGGTGAAAGCCCTGGAGATTGCCTGAAACCGTTCAAACCCTTTACCCCTCTCTCCGTCGAAAAGTTCGGAAATTCCTCTCCCCCTTGACAAATCATTTCTCCTTGTTATATATATTATAAGCCCTCTTGATTTTCTCACATTTTTTTCTTTCTTCAGACACAAAATTATGATAACAGTCAGGAGCCTGAAAAAACACTACGGCCCTGTGAGGGCTGTTGACGGGATCTCCTTTGAGATACGCCCCGGTGAGGTGGTCGGCTTCCTCGGGCCTAACGGTGCAGGAAAGACTACCACAATGCAGATAATCACCGGATACATTGAACCGTCAGAGGGAGAGGCCCTGGTGGATGGGATCGATGTGGCCAGCCAGCCCATCGAGGTGAAAAGGAAGATAGGCTACCTGCCTGAGAACACATCTCTCTACGAAGACCTCACTGTTTTTGACTTCCTGGAATTTGTTGCCCGCGTGAGAGGACTGAACGGCAATTCAAGGGCCGCCATAAAGAAGGCAGCCGAGGCCTGCGGGATTACGGAGGTGATAAACAGGACGATAGGCACCCTATCCAAGGGATACAGGCAGAGGGTCGGTCTTGCCCAGGCTATTATTCATGACCCTCCCTTCCTCATCCTTGATGAGCCCACCACAGGGCTTGACCCGATCCAGATAGCCGAGATCAGGGACCTGATAAAACGGCTGGGAAGGGAGAAGACTGTGGTCCTTTCCACACACATCCTCCCGGAGGTTGAGCAGACCTGTAACCGCGTAATCGTGATACATCAGGGCAGGATTGTGGCAGACAGCCCTATTGATGAACTCAGAAAGGGAATGTCATCAACCATTGAGGTGGAATACCGGGGCCAGACACCGGCTGAGGCCTTTTCCGGATTCGGAAGGGTTGAAGTAGTGAGGAAAGAGGGAGATCTCCACCTTATCCGGATAACCCCGGAAGGGGAAGGAGACCCGAGGGAGGAGATATACCGGTTCTGCGTGGAGAACGATCTTCAGCTCCGGGAACTCCACAGGGAGATGAAGAGCCTTGAGGCGATATTCCGGGAACTTACCAGAGGGGAGGAGGCATGATCGCCGCACTTGTAAAAAAGGAACTCCGGCACTACTTCTTCTCACCCCTTGCCTATGTGGTTATAAGCATCTTCCTTGCCATCACAGGCTGGTTCTTCACAAGCAGTCTCTTCATCATAAAGGAGTCCGAGCTCAGGGGGATGATGGAGATAATGCCGCTGGTGCTGATGTTCTTCATGCCGGCAGTCACCATGAAGTCCCTGGCAGAGGAAAGAAAACTTGATACAATACAACTCCTCCTGACTATGCCGATCAGGGAGTGGCAGATAGTCCTGAGCAAATACCTCTCGGCAGTCATACTCTACGGAGTTACGCTCCTCTTTTCCCTTTTCTACCCACTTCTGCTTAAAATCATAGGCAGACCGGACTCAGGGGTGATCTTTTCATCCTACCTGGGACTCTTCCTTCTTGGCTGTTCATACATCGCCATCGGGATTTTTGCCTCTGCCCTTACTTCCAATCAGGTTATAGCCTTCATCTCCGGATTCAGCATAATCTTCGGTGTCTTCATGCTCAGCCGCCTCCAGATGATACTCCCGGTCAGATTCCAGACGGCGATTGAAAAGTTCTCCATCGTCTCTCATTTTGATAACATGACAAGGGGGATAATAAGCACCACTGACATTGTCTATTTCATCCTCCTGAACATCCTCTTCCTCACTGCCGCAACCTATCTCCTTTACACAAGGAGGGGAAGATGAGCAGAAGGACCTACCTCTGGATAAACATAATCTCCCTGATTCTCATCTTCATATATGGGAACCTCCTTGCCGAGCGGTACTTCCTGAGTGCCGACATGACAGAGGCAAGGATATACTCCCTGAGCGATGCAACCCGGAAACTCCTGAAGGACCTTGACGAACGGGTTACGGTGAAGGTGATCTTCTCTGATCAGATCCCCTATCCATACAACACCAACACCCGGTATGTAATGGACATGCTGAACGATTACCGGAGGCTTTCAGGGGGCAAGGTGGTTCTTGACATCATAGACCCCGGAAGGAAGGAGGAGTTTGAGGATGCAGCGGAACTCTACGGCATACCCCCGGTCCAGGTAAATGCGATAGAGAATGACCAGATACAGATAAAGAAGGTCTATATGGGGCTTGCCTTTGTGCACGGAGACAGGATAGAGACCATCCCTGTAGTATCCGATGTAAAAAGGCTTGAGTATGAGGTTTCTTCAACCATAAAGACGCTCATAACGGAGAAGAAAAAGACCGTCGGTTTTCTGACAGGCCACGGGGAGAAGCCCCTTCTGAGACTGAGGGAGTTTCTCAGGAAGCAGTATGAGATAAAGGTGCTGAATACTGCGGAGAAGTCTGATGAAGGTTCTTCCCGGCCGGAGATAAAGGATATCGACCTCCTTGTGGTGGCAGGGCCGACGAAAAAACTCAAGGAAGAGGAACTCCTGGCAATAGACCAGTTCCTCCTCAAAGGAGGGAAGGCCCTCTTTCTTCTGGACAGGGTGCTTGCTGATCTCCAGTACGGTTTCGGGAGGGAAAACGCGACGGGTCTGGAAGACCTCCTTTCCGCCTATGGGATAACGATCCCCTCAGCCCTTGTCTATGATATCTCCGCGGGAATGGTAAATGTGAGCCAGCGGAGAGGAGGGTTTGTCTTCACCACCGTTACACCCTATCCCTTCTTCCCGAAGATCATTGATCTGAATCATGAGAGCATCATCACAAAGGATATTGAGACACTCACCCTGGGGTTCAGTTCCCCCATAGAGACAAAGGAGACCGGGGGCATCACCTTCACCCCCCTGATACGGACATCGGAGAAATCAGGGGTGATGAAGCCTCCCTTCTATGTGGCCGTAAGCAGGAAGTTCAGAATGGATGAGTTTGATAAACCCCATCAGGTTCTTGGTCTTGTCGCTTCGGGGAAACTCAGGACAAAGTTTCCTGACAAAGAAGATATTGTGAAGGAAGGAGAGACCCGCTTCATAGTCGTCTCTGACAGCGACTTCGTCTCTGACGAGTTTATCGGTGCACCCGGGAATGCCCAGTTCCTCCTGAACTCGATCGACTGGCTCTCAGAGGACGACTCCCTGATAAGTATCAGGTCAAAGGACATAGAATCAAGGCCGATAAAGGAACTCGATCCAGCGATACAAAGGCTGATCCGCTACCTCTCGGTCAGCATCCCCCCGGTCCTTTCCATCCTTCTGGGGATCGGCCTCTGGATGTACAGAAAAGGAAGGAGGGTTGAACTGTGAAACGGTTTGTTCTTCCCATACTCGCCCTGATACTGATTCTCCTCTACTATATCCCTCTGTTGACGGGGGGGCCCCGGACGATGGGAAGACTCCTCGGAAAGGATGCAGAAGTAAAAGGGATAGAGGTGAAAAGGGGGGAGGACCTTTTCAGGTATGAACGTGCTGGAGACCGCTGGGAGATGAAAGCCCCCTATGAGTGGAGGGCTGATTCAACAAGCATAAAGAGGCTCCTGGATCGTCTCCGGGAGACAAGGCTTGAAAATGTTATCACCACTGACGAAAAGAGTTATGCCGGATACAAACTCAAGGAGCCGGAGACCGTGATTGAGCTCAGCATGGCTGGAGGAAAGAAGGAAAAAATCCTTGCAGGAAAGAGGGGGCCGAGGTACTCCCTTATCTATATCAGGA
>WFTX01000251.1 GCA_015485235.1 Nitrospirota bacterium
GGAGTGTGCCCTTTCCTACAGAGCTTACATGTCCTCAGTGTGGAGTGGAAATCGAGATATGGAGTGATGAGGATCAGACTCGATGCAGGCTATGTGGATACGTTGTCTATAATCATGAAAAATACACAAACTGAACAGTAACAGGCCGGGATTCCACAAATGCCGGCATAAATCAAAGAGGAGGTCAGTATGGCAGTCTCAAAGGCTGTGGAAACAGCGATGAAGATGGAAACGGATGCAATGAAATTTTACAAAGAGGCGGCTTCAAGGACCTCACACCCAATGGGCAAGAGAATGTTCGAGAGCCTGATAAGGGATGAGGCACGACACCTGAGACTGCTTGAGGAGATACTGAAGGGCCTTGATATAGACCCCCATGTCCAGTGTATCGGTGATGTAAGGACAGTCTTTTCCGATCTGAAGGATCAGATGATGAGCCGGATAGAGGCAAGCTCTGACGAGAAAGAGGCCATACGGCTCGCCCTTGAGATGGAAGGAAAGGGTTTTCATTTCTACCAGGAAGCCCTGAAATCTGCTACTGAGGAGAAGGAAAAAAGGCTTTTCGAGGTTCTTATCAAGGAAGAGGAGAGGCACTATCAGTTGCTGAACAACACCTACAGTTTTCTTGAAGATACCGGCAACTGGTTTATGTGGGAAGAGTTGAGCATAGTGGAGGGTTGAGGCATCAGGATAATGTCTGAGGTGGGGAATAAGGGGCCGGAGAGAGTCTCTATCCGGTCAGGAGGATTGGCCTGCCAGGAATATGAACATTCTGAATATTTCGCATGGAGGTTATTGAATGAAGGCTATTGAGATCAAAGACGGCATCTACTGGGTCGGAGCGATTGACTGGGCTGTAAGGGATTTCCATGGGTATGTCACTCCCAATGGAACAACATACAACAACTATCTCATTATGGACGATGAAATCACCCTGGTTGACACTGTAAAACACGACTTCGCCGAGATCGGACTGGCCAATGTACGGAGCCTTGTTGATTTTTCAAAGATCAGGAACCTGGTTGTTAACCATGTGGAAAACGACCACATGGGGGCACTCGGTATCTTCATGGACTTGATGCCGCAGGCGACCATATATACCACCGGGCGGGGGAAGCAGGGGATGGAGAGGTTTTTTGATATTTCAAGGTGGAACATCAAGGTGGTCAAGACTGGCGATGAGCTGAATATCGGCAGGTATACACTCCAGTTTATCGAGACACCCATGCTTCACTGGCCGGACAGCATGATGACCTACGTGAAAGAGGCCAGGCTGCTCATATCTCAGGATGCCTTTGGCCAGCACCTGGCAACCACTGCACGGTTTGATGATGAATTTATCGAATGTGCCTCCCATGCAGAACTTGAAGATTCTGTAATCGACTATTATGCAAACATACTGATGCCCTTCGGGAGGCTTATCAAGAGCAAGATAAAGCAGATCCAGGAGCTTGGCCTCGAGATAGACATGATAGCCCCTGACCACGGGATAATCTGGCGGAAGGAACCCATGAGACCCCTTGAGATGTATCTCGAGATGGCAGACGGCAAGGCAAGCCTTCGTGTGGCGATCATTTACGATACGATGTGGCACAGCACAGAGATAATGACACAGCCGATAATGCAGGGAATCAAGGACGAAGGGGTGGACTGCAAGGTAATAAAACTGAGGGCGACACCAATGAGTGTTGCCATCAAGGAGTTCTGGAAGTCGAGGGGAATACTTGTGGGCTCCCCTACCCTCAACAATGAGGTCTTTCCATCGGTGGCAGAATTCATAACCCACCTTCGGGGGCTCAGGCCTTCAAACAGGATAGCCGGAGCCTTCGGAAGTTACGGCTGGGGTGGAGGCGCTGTCAAGTGGCTTTACAACGAGTTCCAGAACATGAAACTTGACATGATGGAGCCTGGCATTCAGATCCAGTACCGCCCTTCTGACGAGGATGAGAAGAAGTGCTACGACTTCGGAAGGGAATTCGCCAAGGCTGTCAAGGAGTACCATAAAAATTTCGAGTAAAGGAGGTGTTTCGATGTCGTACAGGTGTACGGTCTGTGGTTATGTCTATGATGAGGAGAAGGAGGGAACACCCTTCGATCAGTTGCCTGATGAATGGACGTGTCCGGTCTGTAACGCGCCGAAGGATGCCTTCGAGCCGGCTTAGCATGCAGTAGGGACAAAAGGGTCAGGTTCATCCTGGCCTCTTTAATCCGGGATTTCAAGACTTTTTTTGTCCGATTTGGAGGACCATGTGGGAGTAAAGGTAGAAAAGATACCCGGTGGGTTCAACATTGATGGTCTGGAACTGAGAAGAGGCAAATGTGGCTGTACTTCAATCGCCAGATGCTGTTATTCCTGGTCCAGGGTGAAAAAGCGGGGCAGTACAATTGAGTTTACGGCAAAGATGACAGCCC
>WFTX01000252.1 GCA_015485235.1 Nitrospirota bacterium
CGGAGATGTGTATAAGAGACAGACATAATTGGTGTGGGAGCCTCTGACAGAGACCTCCTCAGGGCCCTTAACAATGTTATAAAAAACAGGGGTGGAATGGCTGTTGTTACTGATGAATATGAAAAATCCATACCCCTTCCCGTGGCCGGACTGATGACAGATATGGATGGTCTGGAAGTCGCCGAAAGATACAAAGAGATTGACAGGCTTGCAAAGGAGATTGGATCCTCCATTTCCGCCCCCTTCATGACACTCTCTTTCATGGCATTAACGGTGATCCCCTCGTTGAAATTAAGCGACAGGGGACTCTTTGACAGTGAGAGGCTCAGGTTTGTTGATTTGTTTGATGTTGAATATGCATATGCATAGCGAGCGTGGAAGCTCATTTGTTGCCTGATAAAAAAGAGAGGCTGGTTCGCCGGGGGTAAACGAACCAGCCCGAGGGGAGGAATGAGGAGGGGTAGGATGGCTACACGGAATTGATTATCTCTCCTGCAATTTCATTGATAGGAAGCACCTTATCAGCGAGCCCTGCCTCTACAACGGACTTCGGCATCCCGTATACAACGCAGGTCTCTTCGCTTTCAGCTATCGTCCGTCCACCTTCCTTTTTCATCTCCTTTATGCCTTCCAGTCCGTCATGTCCCATGCCGGTAAGTATTACTCCAAGAACCCTGCCGGGATATACCCTGGAGACTTCCTTCAAGAGGATATCAACAGAGGGCTTGTATATGGATTCGCCATTGTCGGGCATGACCCGTACCTGGACTTTCAACGCCTTTCCCCTGCTGACACCGATATGCCTTCCACCAGGTGCTATCAGTGCCTTGCCGGGTTCTATGGGTTCTCCGTCTTCAGCCTCCTTCACGGTAATCCTGGAGAGCTGGTTCAGCCGTTCGGCAAAGGGCCCGGTGAAGTTCTTCGGCATATGCTGGGCCACAAGGATCGGGACCGGGAAATTTTCAGGCAGTTTCGGGAGTATCTCCTGAAGGGCGCGGGGCCCTCCCGTCGAGCTGCCTATGGCCACGACAGAAATCCGTCTCTCCCCTGTGTGTCTGATCTTAAGTGGAGGCAGATCCCGTGAGATGGAGCGCTTTTTCAGTCGGGGCTTGAGCCTGCCAAGTATTTTCAGCTTTCTCAGGAGGTTTTCCTTTATCTTGAGTATGTCTCCGGAGATGTCTGAGAGATTCTTCGGGATGAAATCAACGGCTCCTATGTCGAGGGCCTCAAGGGTGGTCTCGGCACCTTCCGTGGTAAGGGAACTTACCATCACCACTGGAACGGGATTCTTGTCCATTATCAAGCGGAGTGCCTCAAGGCCGTTCATCCTGGGCATCTCCACATCGAGAGTGACTATGTCGGGCCTGAGGCTGATAACCTTGTCAACAGCCTCCACTCCGTCACGCGCCGTGCCTACTACATGAAACTCGTGGTCCGAGGCAATCATCTTGGTCAGCGCGTTCCTCATGAACGCAGAGTCGTCTACAACAAGGACCCTTATCTTGCCGTTTTCATGCATTGAGGAGTTCTCCCTTTGCAAGAGTATCCATCACCATGGCAATGTCTATGATGAGGACGACCCTGCCCTCACCGGTAATGGTGGCCCCTGCGATCAGTTCTATGTGTTCCGTGCTGATCAGATCACCCTCAATCGCCTTTATAACGACCTCCTCCTGACCTCTCAGCCGGTCCACGATGATCCCGAATTTCTTCTTGCCTTCATCAACGACGACTATGTAACTTGTTGATGAGCCGTTCCTTCCTCCGTATCCGAAAAGCTCACCAAGCCTGACGAGGGGGAGTACCTCACCCCTCAACTGTATGACCTCCTGATGGTTGACCGTCCTTATCTCCGATTCAGGAAACCTTACGGTCTCCACTACGGAGGAGAGGGGTATCGCGTAGACTTCGCTGTTTACTTCGACCATCAGGGTCTGTATTATCGCCAGTGTGAGGGGGAGCCTTATGAGGAACCTCGTTCCTTTACCCCTCTCGGTCTTTATCTCAATACTTCCCTTCAGTTTTCCGATATTGGTTTTTACAACGTCCATGCCTACGCCCCGGCCGGAGATGTCCGTTACTTCTGCTGCAGTGGAGAACCCCGGCATGAAGAGGAGTTCCAGTACCTCTTCCTTAGAGAGGACCTCTGCCTGGGCAGGTGAGATGAGTCCCTTTTCAACGCCCTTCCTCTTGATCAGTTCATGGTCTATCCCCCTGCCGTCGTCTTCCACTTCTATAAGGATGTTATTTCCCTCCTGGGAAGCAGAGAGTCTTATGCTTCCGGTCTCGGGTTTGCCCTGCTCTTTGCGTTCCTCCCTTGTCTCGATCCCGTGGTCTATGGCGTTCCTGATTATATGAACGAGGGGATCTGCTATATTCTCAATTACAGATTTGTCCACCTCCGTCTCCTCCCCGGTTATCAGGAGCTCCACATCCTTGTCCCTTGACCTGGCAAGGTCCCGGACCATCCGGGGGAACTTGTTGAAGACCTTCTTTACCTGCTGCATCCTTGTCCTCATCACTGCTATCTGGAGGTCTGTGGTGATCAGATTGAGAAATGCCATTGTCTCATTAAGGGCATTTATCTCTGGATCATCAGGGTACCGTGCTTCAAGGTTGGAACTGATCTTCAACAGCCGGTTTCTGCCCAGAACAAGTTCGCCTACAAGATTCAGGACGTCATCGAGACGTTCCACATCCACCCTGATGGTCTGTTCCTTCTGGGGCTTGTGCTCCGGCTCGGCGGACTTGCCCTGTTTTCTCAGCGCCTCCTTCACATCATCTTCCGATACCTTTCCCGTTGCAGTCAGGATCTCACCGATCCGGGGAGGGCTCTCGGTTTCTATCGAGTCCCTGGCCACTTCCTGAACCTTGAGGGCTACTTCAACATCTTCGCTGTTGACCTTGCCGTCTTCCTCAAGGATCGTGCCGATCTTTTTCGTGTCTGTATCTTCATGGCCTGACGCGGATATAGACTCGGATTCCTGTCCATCTATCTCTTTCAGTCTTGCCAGGATATCAGTGAGGTCTTCTTCCTGGCCGTCCTTCTCCCTGATATGCTCAAGGAGCCTTTTCATGTAGTCCACCGATTCCAGAATGAGATCGGTGATCTCCGGAGTGACCGGTATCTGGCCTTCCTTCAATTTCTTGAGTATGTTCTCTGTGGCATGAGTGAGTTCCACCATCTGATTGAACCCCAGAAAGCCTGCGGCCCCCTTTATGGTATGGACGTCTCTGAAGATCTCGTTCAGGAGCTGCTGGTCGGTCCTGTCCTTCTCGAGTTCAACGAACTTCTCGTCAAGACTTTCCAGAATCTCATCGCTCTCTACTATGAAGTCGTGTATTATTTCGTCCATCTCGTCAGGCATCTGATCCTCCTGTTTTTTTATTTGCTCAGCCTTTCGTAGATCTGTTCCATTTTCTGTTTGAGAGTCTCTGCCGTAAAAGGCTTGACGATGTAGTTGTTGACCCCGGCCCTGATTGCTGTGACCACCTTCTCCTTTTCCGCCTCAGCCGTCACCATCAGGACTGGCAGGCCCTTCAGCTGTTCGTCCGACCTGATCTGCTTTAGCATCTCAAGCCCGTCGAGGTTGGGCATATTCCAGTCCGAGACGACGAAGTCGTAACGCCTGCTTCTGAGTTTATTGAGGGCGTCAGCTCCATCCTCGGCCTCGTCGATATTGGAGTAGCCGATCTGCTTGAGTACATTCTTGACTATCCTTCTCATTGTTGAGAAATCATCTACTACAAGGATCCGCATGTTCTGGTCAAACATGGAGTTCACCTCCCTGTGAAAAGAGTTTTTTCAGAAGTTCCCTCACCGTACCGTTTATTGTTTCAGCTGTGACAGGTTTAACAAGATAGGCGTCAGCACCGGCCTCCATAGCCCTGAATCTCTCCTCCTCATCGTCCTCAGTGGTGACCATCATTACCGGGATATTCCTGTAGGAGGGTTCCTCCTTCATGTTTCTGACAAGTTCAATCCCGTCCATGTAGGGCATGTTCAGGTCCGTAAGAACCAGGTTGATGTTTTCAAGGCCGAGTTTCTCGAGGGCGTCAAGCCCGTTTTCGGCAAAGGATACATCGTATCCCTTTCCCCTTAAATAGAGGCCCAGGAGTTTCCGGGTGATCCCGTCATCGTCCACAATAAGTATCTTCATCATCTCACACCTTCCTGTAAAGGACAGTTCTGTTATGGACCTCAGGTCTGAAGGCCCTTGTTATGTTATGGAGGGTCTCTGACGCTCCTACCATCAGTACGCCACCTGGATTGAGGCTGTCATACAGTCCTGAGACAGCCGTTTTTTTCGCCTTGTCGTCAAAGTATATAAGTACATTTCTGCAGAGGATTATGTCTATTCCGCGAAGGGAGCGGGTTTCCTGGGGTTTTACAATGTTTGCCCGCATGAACCTGACCATCTGTTTTATCTCTTCTGAAAGTCGGTAATTCCCGTTTTCCGGAGTGAAGTACTTTTTCAGATATTCTTTCGGCAGGTTCCTGACGGAGTAGGAACTGTAAAGACCCTCTCTTGCACTCTGGAGTGCCCTGTTGCAGATGTCCGTGCCGTATATCTCGACCCTTTTTCTGTATGTCTCCCCTCTCTCATGGAGGAGCATGGCGATGGTATAGGGCTCCTCGCCGGTTGAGCATGCGGCGGACCAGATTCTTATCCTCGATGCCCCTGCCTTCAGACGTTCCTGCAAGAGTATGTTCATGATTATCTCGAAGTGCTGGGGTTCGCGAAAAAAATAGGTCTCATTAGTGGTTATCGCATCGAGGAGTTCCGATAGTTCAGTCCCGTTACCTGAGTACTTTATCAGATAGAGGTAGTCTTCAAAGGATCCCAGGTGCTTCTCCAGAACCCTCCTCTGGAGCCGGTTTTCAATCAAGTATTTCTTTGTGTCGTTTATATAGATTCCTGAATGGCGGTAGATGAAATCCCGCAATTCCCTGAAGGTGCCCTCTGAGAGCTGTATCCTGTTCATCTCCTCTCCAGAAGTTCCTCTGCCTTCCTTCTTACACTATCGTCAGGGTGTGTGGAAAGCTCTTCTATAGCCTTCCGGGCCTCTTCAGAAGGGAACTCTGAAAGGAGTTCAAGGGATTTCATGACAATGGGGATGGAACTGTCCCTGAGCCCCCTGATGAGGTGGTCGGCAAGGTCTCCACCATCCAGTTCAGAGACTGCCTGGAGTGCATGAAACCTGACCCACATATCCTCATCTGAGAGGAGTCCAAGAAGTTCGCGTTTGCAACACCGTAGTCTGCCCATTGTTCTGACAGCTGCCCTCCGCACCTCGGCTGATTGGTCCTTCACCGCTTTCATCAAGGCCTCCTTTGCTTCCTCTGTGTTGAATCGTGCCAGGGATAGTACAGCCTGAGCCCGCACTCCAGGCACTGGATCAGAGGAAAGCCGGACCGCGGTCTCCGGTTCCATGCATTGGCTGGCCACGGTCTCTCTCAACAGGGGTGGGAGTTTACTGACCCGGTTTCTCAGTTCCGGTTCATCAAGGGCTATCAATGCATCCACGATTTTTCCCCTTACATTACTGTAAGGCTCAATCTCGAGCTGCTCCAGAAGCGATAGAAAGACCTCATCCCCCCCTATCCGGCCAAGGGCGACAGCCGCTGCCTCTCTTACATGCCCGTCAGGATCGGAAGTGGACCTGAGAAGGGGGGAGGGATCATCAATCTCTCCTATCTCACCAATCGCCCTCACGCCTGCCCTCCTCAGGTCCCTGACCGGCGAGGTTATGACCTCCAGAAGCGCCGGGAGGGCCTCCCTGCACCGGCACTCAGCAATCACTTCAATGGCAAGGGTCTTGCCCCTGTACCGAAGGTTCTCGTCTTTAAGTGCCTGAACAAGCTCATCGGTGCACCCGAATGATACAAGACAATCCTTTATCCTGTAGATAAGTTCTTCATCCTCAGGGATTGTCGGGTCAAGGCTGCCGCCCCTGTCAAGGAGCAGAAGGGTGGCCTCTTTCTGTCGGAGATCCCTGATTCCGCTTATCCCGAGAGCAAGGTCTTCCCTCTCGGGGCTCTTAACAAGTCCAATGATCCTCTCCGTTAGTTCCTTTGCATCCCGTGGGATGCCTATCTTCAGAAGGCTCCTGAGGGCAGAGTCGCCCTCAATGCCTGACCTGGTAGAAACCCATTCCAGCATCACATCTCTTGCCCTCTCATCTCCTATCTCGCCCAGGGCATCGATGAGTGCAAACCGGAGGGTCTCGGAACGGGCAGAACGGAGTGCACCTATCAGTGCCGGGACGGCTCTGGAAGATGCGATATTACCGAGTGCCTCGACCGCTGAAAAGGCAACCCATTCCTGATCATCCAGTGCCCTGATCAGATGGTCGGTCAGCTCTTCCGCCTTAAGGCGGCCTGCAGCTGAATAACAGGCTGATCTTACATTAGGGTTCGGATCATTCACAACTTCTTTGAGGAATCCGATACCTGCCGGATCACCTATATCGGCAATCAGGTCAACGGCGAATTTCCTGATGTCATCATCTCTGTCACGGAGAAGACCTCCAAGAAGATGAACAGGACAGATTTCCTTAAGGATCAGAAGGGCCATGTTCCTGACAGCAGGGGACTCTCTTAGAAGAGGTAACACCATGTAGGCGGTTGCTTCGCCTCCTATGGCAATGAGCGAACTCATGGCAGCCTCCTGGACGCCGGGGCTGGGGTCATGGAGCCTCTTGATAAGTGGATAGACGGCCCTCTCATCTCCTTCGGAGAGTTCGTCCGCTGCCTTTCTCCTTATATCAGGAGAGGGGTCTTCAAGCTTTTTCAGAAGGCTCTGCAGTCTTTTTGCATGCATTCAATTACCTCCCAGGGTTTCTGATCGAAGCGATTCTCAGCCTCGACGGCTCCATGTTGGATAATAGTTTCATCAAGTTGATAGTCTATTTATCGGACAGAGAAGATAAAACTTTAGATGGATGAGTTTTCCCGTTCTATATGGGTCTTCATCCTCAGGAGGGCCTGGCTGTGAAGCTGGGATACCCGGGATTCAGAGATCTTAAGTATTGCTCCGATCTCCTTGAAAGTGAGTTCTTCCCAGTAATATAATGACAGGATCAGTTTCTCCCTTTCAGGCAGGTGTTCTATTGCTCTCTTCAACTGCTCCTTTGCATCTTCCCTCTCAAGGAGTTCAAAGGGGTTGAGGGTATCCTCATCCTTGAGGTGCTCATGGATGTCATAGGCGCCGTCTCCCCGCCTGTCCACCCTCGATTCGATCTCATCAAGGCTTATTGAGACGGACCGGTGGGCCTTCTCGAGTGTTTTCTGAAGCTCCTCAAGCTCTATTCCAAGCTCTTCTGCAACCTCTTCCTCAGTGGGATGGCGGCCCAGCTTCTGTTCGAGACTGGAGTATGTGCTTTTAATGGTGTTAATCTTTTTCTGGAGATGCTTGGGGGTCCAGTCGGCGGCCCTGAGTTCATCGAGCATCGCCCCTTTTATTCTGTATTCTGCAAAGGTCTTTATGTTCGCCTGCTTTGAAGGGTCGTAACGGTCTATCGCATCAAGGAGGCCTATGATACCCACACTGATCAGATCATCAACAGTTAACTGGGGCGGAAGCCTCCAGGAAAGACGGTAGGCCGTGTATTTTATGAAGGGAAGGAGGTCATTAATAATCCTCTCTCTCTCTGCCTCATCCACTACTGTTTTGTATGCCTGAAGCATCATGCCCCCTCTGTCACCGGCTCCCCCTCATCGACAGGGCCGAAAAGGTTTCCAAGGAAGAACTGGATGCTTCCCTTCGGCTCTCCCCGGAGAGAGTCGTTTATAATTCGAATGGCCAGGTTGTCGAAGGCTGAAGCAGACGGGCTTTCAGGCGAGCGGACAACAACAGCGTCCTGCGATCTGACCGCACGTCTTACCGCCTGATCAGACGGGATATATCCGAGATAGTCGAGAGAGATGTTAAGGAATCTCTCCGTCACCATCTGAAGACGCCTGTATGACTGTATAGCCTCATCGGCGCCTCTTGCGGAGTTCACAAGGACCCGGAAGTTTTTTTCCTGGTACCGCGTGTGGAGGACCTTTATCAGTGCATAGGCATCAGTGAGAGAGGTGGGTTCGGGTGTGATGACTATTATTATCTCCTGTGCAGCGATACAGAAGAAGGTGACATTGCTGGAAATCCCCGCTCCCGTGTCTATCAGGAGGTAATCTATCGGCAGGTTGAATCTCTCGAACTCATCCAGTATTCTGAGGCGCTGGAACTCGTTCAGCCTTGTCAGTTCCTCTATCCCCGATGAAGCGGGCAGGATAAGAATCCCTTCCGGGCCCTTGATCAGAACCTCTTCCAGGGATTTTTCGCCCCGGAGGAGGTGCTGGATGTTATATTTCGGTGCCAGTCCAAGGAGGACGTCAATGTTGCTCAGGCCGAGGTCTGCATCGAAGACGAGGACCCTTCTGCCTCTTCTCTGAAGTGAGATGGCGAGGTTTGCGACCACATTGGTCTTTCCAACTCCTCCCTTGCCGCTTGAGATCGCAATGGTCTGAATATGCCTGGATGATCTGCAGGATTGTTTCATGGTTTGCCTCTCTGAATTGGACTTCCTGCTTCTTCTGTCCCAAGAATGATCATTGCCAGTTCCCGGCTGGACGGGAAAAGGATATCGCCAGGTATCCGCTGCCCTGTTGTAACATAGGCAACAGGCTTCTGGTACAGGACCGCCTGGTTATAGATGATACCCTTTCGTACCGATTCGTCCAGTTTCGTAAAGCCCAGACAGTCTATCGGAAGTTCCCTGTAACGCTCGTAGGCATGTGTCAGAAATGCATCATCACTGCTTGCACTCATTACCAGATGGGTCTCTACGGGTATGCCCGATCTCATCACCGCTTTCAGTCCCTCCAGGTAACTTTGGTCTGAGGGGTTTCTCCCGGACGTATCAATAAATATCCTCTCCTGTGAAGCATGTTTCCTGAATGCCTTTTCGAGATCTTCAGGCCTGTGAACCACTTCAAAAGGTATTCCGAGCAGATGGGTGAAACGCTTCAGCTGTTCCACCGCTCCGATCCTCTGGGTGTCAAGTGTGATTATTGCTGTGCTCCTTCCCTGTCTTATCTCATGGGCGGCCAGCTTCGCAAGTGTGGTGGTTTTGCCCACACCGGTAGGTCCCATCAGAAGTATGGCCTTCTGTGAACTGCCCGGAGTTCTGGTCTGGAGTTCACTCTCGATCCTGTGCATGAGCGTATCCATATCTTCAGCATCTTCGCAGAGACGGAAGGCGAATTCCTCTCTCACGGCATTCTTAAGAAGAAGGCTGAGGAGATGCCTCCGTTTCCGGGGCAGTTTCATCTCGAACCCTGTCTTCTTCATCTGCTCCATTGCCTCCCTGAGGCGTGTTATCTCGCGGATGAGAACGCTCTGTACGTCCTGGTTCCCGGCAAATTGCTCAGAAGAGGTGAATGCAGGCTCTTCCTCATGATCGATTGCTGCCACAACCTGAACTCCGCCATCCCCGATCTGTTCCGACGAGAGGATTACGGCATCAGGTCCGAACTCCCTCTTAACCGACTGGAGTGCACCGGTAAATGTCTTTGCATGAAATTTCTTAATTCTCATGGCTCACCATCCCGAGAGAATATATTTTTGCTTCCGGTGAGATCTCACTGCTGGAGAGAACTGCAACGGAAGGCATTATCCTCTCTGTAATCTTTCTGAGATGTCTCCGCGTCTGGGGAGAACAGATGATTACCGGTTGAATGTTCCTTGTTTTTTCAGAGTTGACTGCTTTCTCAAGCCCCTTCATCAGCCTCTGGATGAGGGTTGGCGAGAAACCGGCACCGTCTTCAACGGCCTGGAGGAGCTCCCTCTCAAGTACCGGATCAAGCGTGAAGACAGGGAGTGTCCCGTCAGGCATCATATACTGCTTTGTGATTACACGGGAGAGGGCCTGCCTGACGAATTCGGTCAGGACTTCGTGATCCTTGACGGTCTGGCCGTGGTCAAGTAGGGTTTCAAGGATCGTTATGATATCCTTTATCGGGATGCGCTCGCGGAGGAGGTTCTGTAATACTCTCTGGACGGTCCCGAGGGGAAGTACCGTTGGGACCAGCTCTTCCACGATCCTTGGATAGTTCCTTGCCACATTGTCCAGGATCTGCTGGACCTCCGCCCTTGTCAGTACCTCCCAGCCATGCTGCTTCAGAAGTTCAGTAAGGTGTGTGACTATCACTGTCGGGGTATCCACAACGGTATAGCCGAGGGCCTGGGCCTTTTCAATCTCCCTTTCCTCTATCCAGACGGCTGGAAGACCGAAGGCGGGATCATTTGTCGGGAGCCCCTCAATCTTCTCGGAGTTTTCATCAGGAACCACGGCAAGCCACCGGCCGAGCATGATCTCGCTCCTGGCGATCTCCATCCCCTTGACGAGAAAGCTGTATTCATGGGGTCTCAATTTGAGGTTGTCCTTTATATGGATTGGAGGTACCACAAAGCCCATCTCCTGGGCTATCTGTCGTCTCATCGCTTTTATCTTCTTCAGGATATTGCTCCCCGGCTCATCCACGAGGGCTATCAGCCCGTAGCCTATCTCAAGGGTAAGGGGGTCCAGCTCAAGAAAGGACTCTATCGACGGTTCCTGGGACGTCTCCTGAGCCGGAGCCTCTTCCTTTTTCTCTGCAGGTCTTCTAACC